>JAISZE010000109.1 GCA_031269405.1 Treponema sp.
GCGGAAGCGGACCTGCTTTTGAGGCCGGCGCGGAAAGCGCTGGAAATCAAAGGGGTGAGTACGACGAGGGGGGCGCCGGCCTCGCTGCGTTCCCAGGTTCCGGTACAGACCCATTTCGAGCGGGAGGCGGTGAAGTCCGGCTCGACACGGCGGCGCACTGCGGGGTGACCTCATCGGGTAGTTTTGCAAGACCTTGACGGGAACCGACATATATTCGGGGTGGGTGCAGGAGCGCTCGCTGTTAAACAGCGCCAACCGGCTGGGTACAGGAGTCTCTGTCGAATATCAGGAGCGGACTGCCGTTTCCGATGAGAGGTACTCATTATGACAATGGCCTGGAGTTCCTCAACAAGCCGCTTATCGCCTGGCTCCTTGAACGGCTTATCAGGATGGCACGGAGCAGGCCGTACAGAAAAAACGATGTGGTGAGGAAGACGGCGGGATACTTCCGGTTCGACACGGCGGAGGAACAGGTTGAGCTTGCCGAAGTGTACCGCAATTTGTGTCCGCTTTATAATTAGTGGTATCCGTCTTTCCGTCTCATCGAGAAACAGAAGCAGGCAGACAGCCGCTACAAGAAAATCTACGAGGAGGCACCGAAAAGGCGATTCCAGAGGCTTCTGGAATGGCCTGATGAGGGTAAGGAGAGCACGGCTGAGTTGAGGCGGTGGAAGGCACTTTACAATCCGGTAGTTTTGAACACCGCCGTGAACCAAGCGGTAGAACGCCTCTTGAAAATCAAGGGTGAAAAGAGGCAGGATGTTACACCCCCTCTGACAGAGGGTAAGGCCATTGCGGCCTAATTTTGGCTGGATTTTAGTTTCCAGGCAACGACCTCTTTTCGACTAGAAAAATTATTTGGCAATGCGTTTAGTAGACAAAGAGACCGCTTGTTTGTATAATATAAACCCTGAGCTGGCAAACTCCGCCGGACAGATTCTACGCGTGGCATGGCTTTGCGTGCGGGGGGTGCGTACTGTTTTGCCGGATATTACAAGCACAGGTATAGTGTAGTATTTTATGGAAAATTTGTACAAGCCCTCGATTGTTTCGGAGGCGGTCCGGCGTCCCAATCACTCCCGTTGCTCTGATCAACTTCGTTGCCCCTGGTGCCTTGGAGACGAAGACTATACCAAGTATCACGACAAGGAATGGGGAAAGCCCCTCAAAAACAGCCGAAAACTTTTCGAATTCCTCATCCTGGACGGTGCGCAGGCGGGCCTTTCATGGCTCACTATACTCAAGCGGCGGCAGGGCTACCGGGAAGCCTTCGACGGTTTTGACGCCGAAAAGATAGCCGCTTACGGTGAAAAGGATATTGCCCGGCTTATGCAGGACAGCCGCATTATCCGCAACAGGCTGAAAATCCGGTCCGCTATCGGGAACGCCCGGGCTTACTGCGCCATGGCCGCAGGGGGGAAGAGCTTTTCAAAGTGGCTCTGGGACTGGGTGGACGGGGAACCGGTAGTGAACCGCTGGAGAACCCTGAAGGAGATCCCCGCCTCCACGGAGCTGTCAGAGAAGATGTCAAAGGAACTCAAGCGGCTGGGCTTTACTTTCGTGGGGCCTACCATCATCTACGCCTTTATCCAGGCTGCGGGACTGGTGAATGATCATCTGGTAAGCTGCTTCCGGTGGAAGGAGCTTGCAGACGGGATCACCGGCCCAGATCATCCAGGCAGGCGCCGGTAATGGTTCTGGGAAAGAGGGCCAAAAGCTCGTCACCGTCATAGCCACATTGGCCTGACGACAGCCGTTCTTGCCTACCCCGGAACATTTGTTTGCACACCATTTTTGTTTTTTTTTGGGGGGTGAATGAGATGAACTTTAACGTTTGTTCATCAGCTTTTCCTTCAGTTCCGCTCTGGGATCGGCGCCTTTGCCTGTGAGGGTTTTTGCCGCAGCGATAAAAGCCGGGAGGCCCGCGCCTGAGCGGGTATAGAGGTCTTTGAACCAGGCGTTTTCCTCGTAATAGAGGCGGTAGAGTTCAAGGTAAACGTTATTCACCCTGAGGGTTGAAAAGCCCCGGTATTGTTCGGTTTTATACAGAGTATCGTAGTTTTCAGCGAAGCGCTCCTGGGCTGCGGCGATGATTTCCGCTTTCTGCCTAAGCTTTTCCTCGCGGTTTGCGCCGCTTTTATAGACCCTGTCCAGTTCCGCGATGAGTTCCTGAATGAAGGCGATGTAGGCGGAGCCGTCCGCTTTTGCGTCAGCGGCTTCCTGTTCGGTACCGGCTGCGGTTGGGACAGCAAGGACGATCCCGGAAGAGGAGATTTTTTCCATGTAAAGCCGGGAGCCTTCGCTGCCCACGAATTCCGCAAGTTCTTCGTTGAACTGGGAATGGTTTTTCAAATAAACTGTGGCATGGAGGAGTTCATGGATGATAAGATCCGCCAGTTCCCTGGCAGAATACTCCTTCATATAAGAGTAGAGGGGATCCCGAAACCAGCCCAGGGTGCTGAAGGCGCTCACCCCTCGTATCCAGACATCCAGGTCTTTTTTCTCCAGTTTCGCCTGTTCTTTCCGGGCATCACCGGGGTTGAAAAAACCCTTGTACGGGACCTTTCCTGCTACCGGGAACCACCACTCGTAACGGGTAAAGGAATCCTTCGCTGAAGCGGAAACTACTGCGGCCAGGTAACTGCGGTCAAGTTCCACATAACTGGTGTAATTTCTGCTTTCTTTAAGCCCCAGTTCTTCCATAGCAAAACGGCGTATATCTTCAACTTGTTCCGCGAAACGGCGGTCCTCTTCGCCGCCCTTTTCCGCCAGATCCTCCAGAGGGACAGCCCGGTTCAGGTAGCTCAGCATAGTCGTTCCCTGTTTGAGGGTATAACAGCCTGAACACACTGCGGACAGGGCAAAGATCAGGGCCGAGGAAATACATACCGGAAGGCCTGGCCAAAACCAGGAATGCATCGCTTTCGATTCGGGCCGCTTCAGCCCCTGGTTACCGGGGTAAAGCCACCGCCGTCACTCTTGTATTCTTCCAGAGCCGGCGCATTGCCCGGGCCCCGGTTCCGGAGGCAGATCCGCAGAGGTGGGCACGCCCATTTTACGGCGTTGACGATCACAAGCTGGACTTCCTTCTGGTGGTAAACCGGGAAGGTTTCGTGGCCGTTCTGGAAGTAGAAGATCTTCCCTTCTCCCCGGCGCCATGTGCAGCCTGAGCGGAAAATCTCCCCCCCCTGGAACCAGCTAATGAACACCTGTTCGTCCGGCGCAGGGATGCCGAAGGGTTCGCCGTAGGTTTCGTCATGGGGAACCACAAAGCTTTCGTCCAGGCCCTGGGCAATGGGATGGTTGCGGATGATGTTCCAGAGCCGGACTTTTTCTCCTGCCTCGCGCCACCGGAGCAGGGGGGTATCGGTACCCATGAGCTTCTGAAAGGGCTTCGAAGCATGGCCCGAGTGGAGTACGATAAGGCCCATGCCGTCCAGGACCCGCCTGACCACACGGCCAACCGCCTCGTCATCCACTTCGTGATGTTTCATGTGGCCCCACCAGATGAGCACATCCGTGTCTTCCAGGGCTTCCTTGTTCAGGGTTTCCCTGTGATCTTTGAGGGTGGCGCAGCGGATCTTGCCCACAGCGCCGTCCTTTTCCAGAAACCCCTTTATGGCGCCGTGTATCCCGTCAGGATATATGGCCCGTACCGATTCTACCGTGGTCTCATGGACATTTTCATTGTAAATCATCACATTGATCATAAAACGCTCCTTGACGCAGGTAGTATACCTCTTTTATATGGAATAGGCAAAGTAGGCGGCGTCAGAGTCTGCGCAATTCGCCCACCCACTTGCATAATTTTTTCATCTATTTTATTCTTTTTTAAACGGTATGAAGCCGTCTCCCGGAGCCTGCGGGATCTTCCGCAGGGCGCAAACTTCTATGAAGGAAGCCCAGTCTCTTAAAACCGTTTTAGACGGTTAATTCTTTCCTTTATGGAGGTTCTTTATGCACATGGCAGATGCGTTGATATCCCCCGCTGTGGGCGGCGTAATGTGGGCCGCCAGTGCCGGGGCGGTTGCCTGGTCAACGGCAAAAATCAAAAACGAGCTGGGAGAAAAGAAACTTCCCGTCATGGCAGTGGCGGGCGCTTTTGTCTTCGCAGCCCAGATGATCAATTTCACGATTCCCGCTACCGGGTCCTCAGGGCACATCGGAGGGGGGATCCTTCTTGCCGGCCTTTTGGGTCCCGCTCCGGCGCTGCTGACAATTGCGGCGGTGCTTCTGGTGCAGGCCCTGTTTTTCGCTGACGGCGGTCTTCTGGCTTTTGGGTGTAATGTCTTTAACATGGGCGTAATCCCCTGCCTTCTGGCCTACCCTTTTGTCTTCAAATCCCTGGTAAAAGATTTCAAACCCGGACGTATTGCCCTTGCCGCTTCTGCCGCAGTAATAGCCGGACTTCCGCTGGGCGCGTTCTTCGTGGCGCTTGAGACCCTTGTTTCAGGTATTACGGCGCTTCCTTTCGGCGCCTTCGTACTTTTAATGCTGCCCATTCACGTTGCCATTGCCATCGGCGAAGCGGCGGCCACATCGGCGGTACTCATTTTCGTACACAGGATGCGCCCGGAGATTTTGGAATCAAGCGCATCAGGGGCCTTCGTTTCCCAGGGCGTATCGGTGAAAAAAGCGGTGATCGCTTTGGGCGTTGCGGCGCTTATTACCGGCGCCCTGTTGTCGCTTTTCGCTTCGGCTTATCCCGATGGGCTTGAATGGTCCATCGAAAAGGTCGCAGGCAGTACGGAACTTGAAGCCGAAGGCGCCGCTTATGCAAACGCCGGAGCTTTGCAGGAAAAGACATCTTTCATGCCTGATTACAATTTCAAAGGCGCCGGTGAGGACGCTCCGCCTCTGGGCGCCAGCGTTGCCGGTATTGTGGGTGTGGCAATCACCTGCGTCCTTGCGGGGGGAATTGGTTTTGTTATCTCCGCGGCAAAGCGCAAAAAGGCGCAAGCGGCGTAGTAATTGTAAAGCATGCCGAATATCCAGCGTTCTGTGGACGGGCTTTCGTTGTTTGAGAAATTCTCATGCAAGCAAAGCTGCGTCCACAATCTTCATCCTGCTGTAAAGATTTTGGGAACCTTTGTCTATATTGCGGCGCTTGTCTCTTTTGAACGCCACACCGTAAGCGCAATGCTTCCGTTTGTTTTTTATCCTCTGATCATGGCGCCTCTGGCGGACATACCGTTGCGCTTTTTGTTCACCCGTGCGCTTTTTGCAGCGCCTTTTGTTTTTTTCGCAGCCCTGGGCAATGTCTTTTTTGAAAGGCTGCCGGCATACGTGATCGGGAACCTCGCCCTGAGCGCCGGCGTTCTTTCCCTCGCATCCCTGATGCTCCGTGCTATGCTTTGCGTAAGCGCCGTGCTACTCCTTGCATCGGTTACAACCGTAAACGGCATTTCCGCGCAGCTCCGCCGCTTCGGAGTTCCGGCGCTTCCGGTGATGCTCTTTGAGATGACTTTCCGTTATATCGGTGTACTCGGCCCGGAAGCGGCGGCAATGCACACGGCGTATCATCTGCGGGGAGGTTTGCACCGCTCAGGCCATCCTGAGTATAAAAAACAGGACGTGGATATAAAACACTTCGGTATGTTCGCGGGATCGTTTTTTTTGCGGACCATAGACCGCAGCGAACGGATTTACGCGGCCATGAAGTGCCGCGGCTATTCCCTTGATGTGAAAATAAAATCGGCCCAGGCTGTAAAAAAGGCCGATGTTATTTTTTTTGCCCCCCTGGTCATATCCTGCGTTCTGTGCAGGGCCTTTGACCTTCCCCTTCTTGCGGGCGAAGCTGTTCTCTCCCTTTGCCATATGCTTTAATCTGTTATTTTATGGAAAGGAACGTGATACTTGAACTGCACAATCTATCGTCGGTGCACGCCAATGGAAGCCCCGCTGTCAGGAATTTAAGTTTTACCGTAGAAGAAGGCGCCTCCGTTGCGGTACTGGGCGCTAACGGCGCGGGAAAAACGAGCCTGTTTTTAACCCTCACCGGCATTCTTGCCATACAAAGCGGCGCGGTTAAAGTCAACGGTCTGGAACTCAATAGCAAAAACACCGGCGCTGTCCGCTCCGCTATGGGCCTGGTTTTTCAAAACCCCGATGACCAGCTTTTCATGCCGACTGTTTGGGACGATGTGCTTTTCGGCCCCCGCAATTTATCGCTTTCCGAAGAAGAATGCGCCGGGCGCGCTCTGGCAAGCCTCAGGAAAACAGGCATCGAAGAGCTCAAAGACCGTTCGCCGCTCCATCTTTCGGGAGGCGAAAAGCGCATGGCCGCCATCGCCGGGGTACTCGCCATGAGGCCGAAGATACTGCTGCTGGATGAGCCTACAGCCTTTCTCGACCCCAAAGCAATACGCGCTCTTGGCGTTGTCCTCAAAGCCCTGGGGCAAACAAAACTCATTGCTACCCACAACCTCGACTTCGCCCGGGAGGTCTGTTCAAGGATCCTTATCCTGAAAAAAGGCGCGCTCCTCACCGAAGGGGACATATCACTTCTGGATGACAGGGGCGTGATTGAAGAGGCGTTTTTCTGAAAAGCCGCTCAACGGGAAGGTCTTTTTCCTGTTCCTCTGCAATGCGAGCAGCCCAGGACATGGACATGGGAACGGCGGCGGGGACGCTCGAACATGCGGGCCACTAGGATTTCATCGTCTTTCAGGACCCTGCCGCAGACCGGGCAAACACGGGCCCTGTCGCCATGGAGGCAGTAGACGCAACCCCGTATATGCATGAACCGGTCTTTGCCGCCGTTAAGTGAAGGGAAGGCCGAGGACTTGACCAGTTCCCCTTCGTTCAGTTTTGCCGAACATACCGGGCAGGTCTGGGGAGCGCCGGGAAAACTTTCGCCTCCGGGTCTCCGGCCCCGCCGTTTCCGGTAAGCTCCGGTACGGGCGCCTGAGCCTGCCCCAAAGAAGAGGGTATAACCAAACCAGAGCAGGGCAGTGGCGATAATAACAAAAAATAAAACCTGAATAAAGTGGCCCATATCCGCGGTCTATCCCTTCAATCTTCGATGTACTATACTGTAATTAGTGGCGGTCTTATATATTATCGGAACCCCAATCGGGAATTTGGGGGATTTGAGTTTCAGGGCAGTGGAAATTCTCAAAAACGTTGATCTTGTAGCTTGCGAGGATACCCGGCAGACCCTAAAACTCCTGAGCCGCTTCGGAATTTCCGTTAAAATGCTTTCCTGCAGGGCCCAAAATGAGGATTTTGCCGCGGAAAAGGTCATTTCGGCCCTGAAAGAGGGGGCAACGGTGGCTTATGCCAGCGATGCCGGGACTCCGGCGCTCAGCGATCCCGGGGCTGTCCTGGCGCGGAAGGCCGCCGCCGCTGGTTTTCCGGTTATCCCCATACCGGGGCCTTCAGCCTTCGCCGCTCTGTTGAGTGTTGCCGGGGGCAGAGACAAAAGTGTCATTTTCGAGGGTTTTTTGTCCCCCAAGCCAGGCAGAAGGCGTTCCCGGCTCAGGGAGCTCCTGGATTCGGGCGCCGGCTTCGTCCTGTACGAATCTCCGTTCCGAATCCTTAAGCTTTTGGAAGATCTGGCCGATTTAGATAATGAACGCTACATCTGCGTAGGGAAGGAGATGACCAAGGTTCATGAAGAGTACCTCCGGGGTTCCGCAGGGGAGATTCACTTGACTTTTATCGAGAAAAGCAGCAAAAATGAAGTACGGGGTGAATTTTCCGTCTACGTGGCCGGCAGGACGCGATGTGTCCGGCAGGATAAGGGGATGGAGGAAGGACGTGAATAACGTGTAAACTATTCACGTTTTTATGCCGATAATGAGTGTAGGTAGGATATGAGTATGACCATCGACAGGATAGGTTCCATAGATCCCATTCAGCCCGGTAAAAAACCCGGACGGGCCAATCAGGCCGGTGAACTCCCCAAGACTGATTCCATCAGTATTTCTTCGGAAGCGGTCGAGAAGGCTGAACTGTACAGGGCGATGGAACTGGCCGCTGCTGCGCCGGATGTACGGGCGGATAAGGTTGTAGAGCTTAAAGCAAAGATCAACGATCCGTCTTATATCAATGACAAGGTTTTGAACGCCACAGCGGATAGGATTATAGATGTTCTTTTAGGTTAAGAACTGTTGAAAAGGAAAAAAGCGCGGAGCCTGGACATCCTTGTCTCGGGTTCCGCTTTTTTTTGAGGTGATAGATGGCGGATATTGTATACAAACTGGATCCGGAGATCATAATCGGCCAGGATACGGTTAACAGGGTGGGTTCAATATGCAGCGCTTTTGGTAACAGGGTTCTGGTAGTCACTGAACAGGTCCTTTACGAACATAACGCTATCGAACGGCTTACTACGGTCCTGGCAGATGCGGGTGTGGAAGCGATAGTTTTTGATGAAATTCCCGCACAGGCTACTGCGGATGTGGCGGAAACCGCCGCCAGCCTGGCCAGAGGCGCCCGCTGCAACGCCATTATCGGCTTTGGGGGCCTTAAAACCCAGTCTATCGGCAGGATGGCCTCTATTCTCGCCGGTTCGGGGCTGGAAGTTTTCGGGCTTCTTGATGCCAGGAAAGAAGAGAAGGACTTTATTCCCTTTGTAGCGGTCCCCACTACCGGGCGGGATCCCTTTCTCTTTGCGCCTTACTTTATCGCCGTGGATCCCAGGGACCGTTCGGTTAAGCTTGTAAAATCCCCCAGGGGGCTCTGCGCCGCGGCTGTTATTGACAGCGGGCTTTCCGAATCCCTAAGCGGCAAATTCGCATCTACGACTGCCTTTGACGGTTTTTGCGTGGCAGTAGAGGCATACTGTTCCGTCAAATCCAGCTTCCTTTCAGATTCCCTTCTGGAACAGGCAATTTCACTTTACGGGCAGATGATCAGCTCCTATACTGAAAACCGCAATTTTGATCTTATCCAGGGGTCCATTAAGGCCGGGTTCCTCATGGCCTTGGGCGCCGCTATCAGCGCTCCGGGGATAGGCACCGCCCTGGCCTACGCCCTGAACGGCAGGTTCCCGGTAGCCAAGTCCTGGAGTTCCACGGTGCTCCTCCCTTATGTGCTGGAAAAGCTGGCAGCCGCGAAGCCGGAAAAGATAGCCAAAGTGGCCACCCTTATCGGCGAGCCTGTAGAAGGCTCCTCAGTAGCCGAGTCCGCCAATATGGCTGTGGACAGCGTACGCCGCCGCATGGGCCTGCTCCAAGTCCCTGCAAGGCTCAAGGAATTCAACCTTTCCCTGGACCGGCTGGTCCCTGTAGCCGAAGCCGCCAGAGACCTGGAGTTTAACGCCTTCTCTCCCTGGACCATCGCCTCTGAAGACGCCTTTGACCTTCTGAAACAGGCGTTCTAAGCGGAATAGCGGTTTTTTCAGCACTCGATCCAGAGATCTCCTTTTTTAATCGCGCCTTTTTTCCTCATAATTTCCGAAACAAGCAGGGAAACAACCGCGGGAATTACTATAGCCACCAGCAGGAGGCCGATCCAGTCCATTGCGCCGGGGGTGATGGCGGCCTCGTTCATTTTTATTGCAGCTTCTGACGGGGTGTACCAGCCGGAGATCACGCCGATGGGGCCCACCATGCCGGAGGTGCCCATGCCGGAAGAAATAGGAGGACCGTTTTGTTTCAGTTTAAAGACCACCGTAGCCACAGGCCCGTTGATGATTGAGGCCGCCACCGGGGGGGCCCACAAAACGGGTTTTTTCATCAGGTTGGGAATTTGCAGCATAGAGGTACCCAAGCCCTGGGCCAGGAGGCCGCCTACCTCGTTTTCCCGGTACGATGCCACCGCAAAGCCTACCATGTGGGCACAGCAGCCGGCAACCGCCGCGCCGCCGGCCAGGCCGACCAACCCCAGGGCGGCGCAGAGGGCAGCGGAACTTATCGGCAGGGTCAGCACAATGCCCACGATTGCGGATACAAGGATACCCATAAAGAAGGGCCGCATATTGGTTGCCCACATAATGGCAGCGCCGAAGGCGGAAGCGACCGTGCCGATAGGCGGCGCCAGAAAAAACGCGGCAACAACGCCGGTTATGATTGTTACCGCCGGAGTAACAATAAGATCCACAGGGGTGATTTTAGACACCAGTTTCCCGAAGAAAACCGCTATCAGGGTGATAAAGAAAACCGCCAGCGGACCGCCTGAACCGCCCAGGCTGTTGGCCGCCGCGCCGACCGCTATGAGCGAATACAGTACAAAAGGCGGCGCCCCAAGGGAGAACCCGATAGCGAGCGCCATTGCCGCTCCAGCACCGGCAGTAGCGTAAGCGCCGATTGTGTTGAGTACCGGCAGATGAAGCTGGGTACCCAGGGTGTTGATGATAGTCCCCACCAGCAGCGATGCGAAAAGGCCGTGCGCCATAGCCCCCATAGCTTTAATACCGATCCGGTTCCAGGTGATTTCAATTCCCTGTTTTCTCAAAAACGCGGAAAACGATTTTTGTCCAGCCATTAATTACCCCATGATTCTATTGGTATTTCAACGAATATTGTAATAGAATATATTATTTTATGTCATTTTGTCCAAAAAATCAACCAACCCAAGAGCCCGCTCCGGCGGTGATTTTCAAATGTTTTTCCCAGGCTTTCCCTCGTTCCCGGTATTTCACGAAAAATGCGGGTCAAATTTAGCCCTTTGGGTGGAGTATTCACTGGGTAAAAATCTCTTTACCATATAACCGGCAAACAAAAGCGCCAGCCAGGCCCGGAGGGGCGTTTTTAAAAAAACAGCTAAAGATCCGTTAAAGGCTTTCCTGCTTCCCTTCCGGCGGCGACAAAGGCTTTCATGTTCGCCTCAGGCACATCACGGGGGATCATTTCCCCTGAGTTAAACAGATAGCCTCCGTTTTTGCCCCCTGCGGCGATAATCCGCAGGGAATCTTCCCTTACCTTTTCAGGCGTCCCGTAGAGCAGGGTATTGATGGGATCGACATTTCCCAACAGGCATACATCCCCTCCAATTGCCGCCTTGGCGTCATTCATATCAAGCCCCGGACCTACGCTGATAGCGCTGACTCCTGTACGGACCTGGAGTTTTAGATGCGGGATTGAATGTTCGCTGGCATGGTAGAACACAAGTCCGCCTGCATTCTTGTAGGCTTCCGTACAGGTCTTGGCTCCGTCCAGGGCAAATTCTTCATAAAATTCAGGGGACAAAAGATGCCCTGAGGCGTTGCAGTCCCCGAACCAGAGGGCGTCGGCGTCTGCTTTTATTTGCGCCAGTCCCCAGGCGGTCTGGTATTCGGTCATCTTTTTCACGGCTTCCCGAATCAGTCCGGGATCATCGTAACAGGCCATCATCGTTTCTTCAATGCCGAACAACAGGGCAACCGATGAGAAAGGGGCTGCCGTACGCCCTGTGACGCAGACTGTATCGCCAAATGCTTCCTTTATCCGGCTTATAGCCTCAAGCAAAACCGGCATGCGGCCAGCGTTGAAATCAGAGGGTATTCTGAGGTTCCGGAGCGTTTCCGGCTTCGCAGGCAGATACCGGCATGTAGCGGGCAGTATATTCCCCTCTCCCTGGACCCCGACTCCCAAGGTTTCAAATTCTATACAATCATCTACCTGGAGCCATGCCCAGTCATAATCAAAACGGCGTATAGCGGCTATCTGGCAGTCAGCCATCAGTTTTGCGTTATTGTTGTATTCATTATAAACAGCCCCGTATATACGAACATCAAATTCTTCTGAACAGGCAAAAACGGGAAGCCGCTTCGGGATTTTAAGCGCTGTCGCCGCCCTGATATCGTCCAAGACGCCGCTATAAGCCATTTGCGTTTCCTCCAGTAGCGGTTTTAACTTTTCTCATGCTATCCTCCTTCCGCTCTTTTTTTGTTCGTTTTTCGAACAAATCATTAAAAATAATTATAGGATCGCTTTTCAGGATTTGTCAAGCGTGCGCATTGCCAAATAATTTTTCTAGTCGAAAAGAG
>JAISZE010000142.1 GCA_031269405.1 Treponema sp.
CTGGTGGCTGACTCCCTGGAACTCCGATTTATCAATTTTACCTTCCGCAGCCTTGCACGGGAAAAGAATATGGATCTAAAGGAAATTCTTGACCTGGCGGCAAAAGACGATTCCTGGGACAGGGAAGTGGATACCAGGCAAGTAGAGCTGGCCAGGGAGGGGAGGGTGGGGGGGTGTGTGCTCGGTTCGCGCCTGGCTATCTGGATGCTCCCTGAAGCGGATTTGAAAGTGTACCTTACCGCTAGGCCCGAAACCAGGGCTGAACGAATCCGGAACCGCGAAGGGGGCAGTATTGAAAAAATCGCCGCCTTTACTGCTGAGCGGGACAGGCAGGACCGGGAACGGTATTTACGCATCTACGGCATTGACAATGACGATTTTGCTTTTGCGGATATTATTATTGATACTGACGATCTAAGCCCCTTCCGTATTTCCGGGAAGATCATAGAGCGACTCAGGGAAAAATTGGGCGGGTAAAGGCTTATGGAAACAAAAGCCTTCAGGACCGTCATTTATTCGTATTACCGGGACCATGCCAGGGATTTCTCTTGGCGGCGGGACACGGATCCCTGGGGTGTAGTGGTTTCGGAATTCATGCTCCAACAGACCCAGACAGCTAGGGTGGAAATGTACTGGAAACGGTGGATGGAAAAATGGCCGAGCCCCGAAGATGTGCACAAAGCCTCCCTTGAAGAAGTCCTCAGGGAGTGGAGCGGCCTGGGCTATAACCGCAGGGCGAGGAACCTTAAAGAATGCGCCGCTATCATCACTGAAGAACACAGGGGAAAGACGCCGTCAACGCCTGAAGAACTGATAAAACTCCCCGGCATAGGACCCTACACCGCAGGGGCAATAGCCTGCTTTGCCTATGATTACCCTGCGGTCTTTATTGAAACGAATATACGGTCGGTTATGCTGCATTTCTTTTTCATTGAACAGGAAGGAATAAAGGACAGCGAAATTTTCCCTATTCTGGAAAGAGTCCTGGACCGGTCCGGCCCGAGGAAATGGTACTGGGCCCTTATGGACTACGGCGCGGAGCTTAAAAGACTTACCCCCAACCCGGGCCGCCGCAGCGCCCACTACAGCCGCCAGAGCGGTTTTAAAGGATCTTTCCGCCAGCTCAGGGGCAGCCTTATCCGCGCCCTGATTTCAAAAGGCCCCGCAGAAGCCGGAGAATTGATAAAACACCTTGATGTGGAAACCAGGGAAGAGGATTTTTACCGCGCTCTTGGAGCCCTCAAAAAGGAATCCATGGTGGCGGAAGAAGGGGGGATTTACAGGATAGATAAACATTAAACATAGCGGCTGATCGGAGTCGAACCGACGTCTTCAGCTTGGAAGGCTGAGATAATAGCCGTTATATGACAGCCGCTTAAAACAAAACATTTTTTCTATAGTCCCGCTCCACCTAACCTATATTAACAGAAAGCAGCAGGTTTGTCAATATCACGTATCATCACAAGCCTTTTGCCTACTGTATTTCCCTAATCCCCCCGCTAACCCAATCGATAAAAACCGTCAGGCGTTTGCCGATAGCAGAAGGAACATCAATTTTCGAGGCGATAAAATCGGAAACTTCAGCTCCCGCGATGCTGTATACCAGCATACCTTCCGAAAGGGGTTCAAGGTAAAGCAGGGCGGAAAATTTTTCTTCTTTTATTACAGGAAAAAAAAGATAGGTAAAGCTTTTGAAATTGGTCAGGCTGTAGAGGAGGCCTCCGGGCTCGCGGGTGATGTCGGCGCGGTAATAGGAATTACCGAAATTGACGTCTTTCAGGCGGATATAGACGGATTCCGAAGCAGGGAGGGCCGCCGCCTGAGGGGGGTCGGGAATAGCGCCGGTGCGTCTGGCGCCTTCGAGCCTTGTGGCTTCCTCAAAAAGCGGGATTTCCGCGTTCCTGGTATGGGAACGGTAGAGCCGGCCCTTGAGATTCCGCACCTTGCCGAGGGCGTTATAGGCATCCAGAATAGTCAGGGGCCTCCCTGAATAGGGCACCACCAAAAGGGATTCGGTAAGATAGGCGTTTTTCTGCATAATCCTGGAATGGAGGTCTATACCGGAACCAGGCGCGGGATTCAGCTCCAGAGTTTCTCCTTTTTCCAGGGATCTGATGATACCCCCTTCGGAAAAAACCATGTCCCGTTTTGCCGCCTCAAGGCCGGGAAAAATATCATCAAAACTCCGTGTCCATACAGGGGAAGCAGTAAACGAAACCAGCAGGGAAAATACCAAAACGTTTTTTTTCACAAGCGCCATCAATAAGCTCCCTTACCTTTTAGGATTGCCCAAGGGGTGCGGTAGACGATCCAGAGATCCAGCCAGACGGACCAGCTCTGGAGGTAATAGGTATCGTAAGAGACCCGCTCGGCGTAATCCGTGTCCGAGCGGCCCGAGACCTGCCAGAGCCCCGTAAGGCCGGGTTTGACCGAAAAGATGCGGTGGTAGTTTTCACCGTATTTTTCCATCTCCGCCTCTACCACCGGCCTGGGGCCGACCAGGCTCATCTCCCCTTTAAGGACGTTGATGATCTGGGGGAATTCGTCAAAACTGCTTCTCCTGAGAAACCTGCCAATCCCGGTAATCCTGGGATCGTTCTTGAGTTTATGGGACGCATCCCATTCTTCCTGAAACTTCGGATCCGAAGCCAGGAGATTTTCCAGCAGCCTGTCCGCGTCTTTTACCATAGAACGGAATTTATAAGCTTTAAAATATTTCCCGTTCAGGCCCAGCCGCCTATGGCTGTAAAGTACCGGCCCCGGCGAACTGAGTTTGACCAGAAGGGCGATAACGAGCAGGAACGGAAGAATGACAACGCCGCCGCAGATGACGATAGCAAGATCCATAAAGCGCTTTATTGCCAGATTCCAGAACATCCTCAAGCGGTGGCTTGTAGCAAGCCCCAGTATACCGTCAAAATCCCGTACAGACATCCAGATATTGCTGATATTGAAAAAATCCGGAATAAGCACGTTATACCTGAAGGCCGATACCGAAAAATTGATCAGCCTTGCCATCTCTTCCTGGTGCAGGTTAGGCATGGCTATAATTGCCATTTTGATATTGTAAAGCCTGACCAGTTCCGGCCCTGCCCAGAAGTCCTGTATTACCGGGACACCCCGGTATTCTTCCCCGCATTCAGAATTGTTGTCCAGGATCAGAACCGGAACGTATCCGGCTTTTTTACTGTTTATAAGGCGGTCAACCACCATCTGCCCGGTACTTCCGCTGCCGTAAACAACTGCGGGAATTCCCCCTAAGCGGGTCTTACCCAGGAAGGAATGTGTCAGATCCCGGCATAGCATGAGGATAAGCATAGAGGAAACAAAGCTTACGATAAATGCCACCGAGATAGAGTCAAATTCCTGATCTTCGATGTACCGGGAAAAAATGATGCCTCCATGGGCCATAAGGGAACCAATGGTAAATCCGCGCAGTTCCTCGGCAGGAGCCAGGGAAACCCCGGGGTAGAGCTTCATTACATGGAAAAAAAGAATGAAAATAGGAAGGTAGGGCCAGTAAGTTACGAAAGACTTAAAATTGATGATGCTCAAGTCGTAGATGTTAACCCAGAAGAAACCAAAGCCGAAAGAAAACATAATCCCTATAAAGTCTGAAATAATGAGGGTTGTGGCAGTCAGGGCGGAACTGGTCCGGCGGTATCTGGTACGGTACCAGCCGTCAAATTCGGCAAGGGTCATATATCTCCATATTTTATATAATGATAAAAAAACACAAAAAATTCAAGCTCTTAACAAACCGCCGCAAAGGGCTTTTTTCAGAACCATGGACGCAACCGGGCGGAAAAGGCCAGCTCAAAGCCCTGGGCCCTGCGGCCCAATTCGTGGTTCAGGTTGCTGATAAAGCGGTACCCGGGCTGAATCGAAAAATCAAGCCACCTGAAAGGGGCCCATTCCCCCAACAGTTTTGCGGTGCAGGTATAAACCGGGACCCCCGTGGCCGGGGAAGTTACATCGTAAACCATGTGGGTAGGGCGGTAGGTGTCGTAAGGTATATCGTCATGGTCAAAAATGTCCAGCCCAGAACGTTCTCCCTGGGCCGAGACGGTAAACGAAAAGGATAGGGACCAGCGCCGTCCGGCATGAAAGCCTGCCCAGAAAATTCCGGCTATGGAATCGGGACCGAAAGGGGTGCCGGTCCAGTAGCGGAGCTTCATCCGGTCCATTTCCGGAACTTCCTTGTAAAAAGACCAGCGCTTGTCCCAGAGGACGTACATGTACGGGTAGGTGTATACCCCTTCAAAGCCGAACTGCCAGTAGCCTTTTTTTACCGGCGCCGAAACCTCCACCCCTCCTTGGAATGCCATGGCGTCAGGGGTAAGATCTTCTTCCCAATGGCTTTTTTCCACCCCCAACTGGAACTGGTCCATCGCATAAAGACCGTAAAGCCGCAGGTATTTTACAGGCTGCCATTCTATCTTGACGCCCAGGTAGGAACCGATACGGGAACCTCCTGTAGGGTCATAGGTTGTATCCGCCCCGTCATCGTGCCCCAGATCTTCATTATAATCCGTATAGGTTTTATAGGCTTCATAACTGTGGAAAATGGTCAGGGGATTGAGAAACCGGAGTTCCAGGGGCGCGTTGACCATGACCCCTTCTGCGAAGGAAAGGGAAAAACTACGATGAGGCCGAATCTGGAGATAATGCATGTATTGGTACTTATTGACTTCATACTGCATGACCTCTGCGGTGTATCTCAGCGCCGGGGAGTAAAGGGAAAACTGGGCGTAAATGACGCGTTCCAGGTATTCCGAAAGAACGACGCTCCCTGTTTTGGTACGGCCGAAAAAATCCTCCCCCTGGCCGATAGCGAAACTGATTCCCGAAGCCTCTCCAAAAGGGATGCCCGCGCTGAGGTAGGACCGTTTGGGAAAATGAATATCGAACTGGGAAACCGGATCCAGGGGTATGTTGGTATAGTTGTTGTGAAGAGCCGCAGCGTATTCATTTTGACCCAGGTTGAGCTCCATTTCGGCAGTCACCCAGGGGCCCAGGGAAAGGCTCACAGGGAAGAGGAACAGGGGGCGCCGGTAATGGCGGTCCCAAATCCAGGAGGTGTCTTCGGCGGTCTTAAAATAAGCTTCAGGCTGAAAGGCGGGCTCGAAATCGACCGAAACAGCATCGGATCCATAGGTGATCCACCACGGGGAATCCAGGTATTCCCTGAGATCCGCGTAGATTTCCTTCCCTGTTGTAGAAAGACTTTCCCCGTCAATTTCGGAAAGAAACCGTTTCGCTTGGGCTACCGTCAGGGAAGAATCGGCCAGCAACACCTTCCCCTGTTCCCGGGAAAGTATGCCCAGAGCCTCATAAGCCCAGTCGCCGCTGTAAAGGATTTTCTGTTCAGGAAGGGAAAACGCTGCGGCTGCTGTAAAAAGAAAAAAGAAAAAACCTGTTGTTCTGATGAATCTTTCCATAGAATTAACGCTTGATCTATTTTATAGAATAAAGTATACTGTATTCTATAAGAAAGTCCAGTAAGATTAATAATTAAAACAAAGAATGAGAATATGATTAGCACGATGGAATAGGACAGAAAGGCGTTAACAGGGGGTTTCAATGAAAAGACACGGTTTTGCCTGGGTTTTTCTGGTTTTCGGTTTGGCGGTTTTTTCCCTTTCCGCCCAGACACATGTGTCCGTCCCGCTGGACGATCCCGTTTATTACGTCCTGGAAATGGCCCAGTTCCGCGGCCTCTGTGATCCTTTGCCTGCGGTAAAACCGTATTCACGGGCGGTTGTTTTGGCGGCTATCAACGAAATTCTCAGCGTTGAGGAAGGGCGTTTCGGGACTTTCGGCAATACCGAGCGGCAAATTTTAGAAGCTGCGAAGAGCAAATTTTCAAGAAAGGAGGCTGGCCCTGACTGGCGAAACGGAATTTACCGTTTCGAGACCAGCGGGAAAAGATCCGGGCTCCGTTTTTCCGGAGATTTTGGAATCAATTTTGATATTACCGGTTCCGGGGGATATTACCTCGAAGATGGTGATAAACACGTGGGCACCGACAGTTGGGCAACCTTTTATACCAACGGCGACATAGGGGAGTCTTTTTC
>JAISZE010000002.1 GCA_031269405.1 Treponema sp.
GCCAGGGAGCCGTTGTGGGCGTTGCGCATACGCATGTAATTCACCCTGCCGAGTATTCCCTTTTCAATGGCCTCTTTGCAATACCGGGCAAAGGACGATGTAAGGTTCGGGTGGGAGATGCAAAACTTGATACCGTTCTTTTCGATGGCGGCAACGATGGTTTTACAACCCGCCGCTGTGGGGGCCAAAGCCTTTTCGGTGAAGATGTGCTTCTTCGCGTTTGCCGCGGCGATCATCACCTTTTCGTGTTCGCTGGTGGCGGTGCACACAACCACGCCGTCAACATCGCTTCTTGCCAGGGCCTTGTTGAGGTCCGGCTCAAAAGCGGCGCCGATTTTGTTTGCCCACTCCTGACCCCGGGCGGCGTCCTCGTCCCATACGCAGGTAACCTTTGCGTCGGGTTGTTCGTTCACAAACCTGGCATACCCTTCGGCATGAACGTGCCATTTGGAAAGCATCAATACATTGACCATAAAAAACTCCTTACAAAAACAATTTATATCGCCGGTATGACGATCTCTACTTCTTTCTTTAGTTTCGACGACCGGTAGATGCCGTCGCAGATTGCCTGGTTGTAGAGGATTTCCTCGCCGGGAATGGGCGCCGGGCCGTTGGTTTTTATGGCGTCCACAAAGCCGCGAATCTTCGCCTCAAAAGAATCCTTAACCGGTTTGGGGCCGTAGGCGTTGAAACCGATTGACGGCTCTATGACCGAGTCTATCTGCATACCGTTTACGTCGGTGTAGTACATGTAGCGGGAGGGGGTGTTGTGCTCGTTAAAGCCGTTGACCAGCTTTACGGCCCCTTCGGTGCCAAGCCAGAGGGTGTCCCCCAGGGAATCGGCGTGCATGGCCCAGGACTGCTTGAACACAAAGGTAACATCCCCTTCCATGCGTATCAGGGCAACCGAGAAGTCGTCAACATTGAAGGTAGACGCTTCGGGCCAGTACTTGGGGTTTTTGCCGAAATAATCTGTCGCAATAGCCGATACGGTAAGGGGCCGGGGATACCCTACGGCGTGGAGGCACTCGTCAATCGAGTAACAGCCTATGTCTCCCAGGCAGCCGTACCCGGCTTTGGCGGCGTCGACAAAGGTTCCCGCGGGAATGCCCCGGCGCCTTCCGCCCCCGGACTGTATGTAATAAACCTTGCCCAAACTGCCGCTTTGGATAATCTCGTCTATACGGCGGCGCATATAATCGTAGCGCGGCTGGAAGCCTATGGTGAGTATCTTCTTCGACTTCCGTGAAGCCTTCACCATGTCCGCCGCTTCCTGCAGGGTAAAGGACATGGGCTTTTCACAAAGCACATGAACCCCCGCTTCCAGGGCGGCGACGGTACAGTCCGCGTGGGTCGTGTTATAGGTGCACACGCTCACGCCGTCCATCTTTACATTTTTCACCAGATCGGCGGCTTTCTCAAAAGCAGGCGCGCTTTTAAGGCCGTATTTGTCCAGGAATTCCCTGGCTTTGCCCGGTACAATATCGCAGGCCCCTACGACCTCTACATCCCCGAATGAGACATAGGGTTTCATGTGCGCATGGGCGATCCCGCCTGTGCCGATAATTCCGATGCGGATCTTTTCCATAAATAGTTTCCTTTTTATCACTCAGCGAAACAGGGCTTCACCCCATGTCGCTCATCCGTTCCATAGGAGACACGATTTCCGTAACCCTGACGCCGAAGTTCTCGTCGATTACCACGACTTCGCCTTTGGCGATGAGCTTGTGGTTGACCAGGATGTCCACCGGTTCGCCCGCGAGTTTGTCCAGCTCTATGATGGTTCCTTCCCCCATGCCCAGGATGTCTTTGATGAGTTTCCGGGTACGGCCTAATTCAACGGTCATTTCCATGAAAACGTCCATGATAAGGCCGATGTTTCCCGATTCCTGGACAGAAGCCCGGGGCATCAGGTTGGGGAACTGAACGGACTGCACGTTAGCCGGCGAACCCATTCCCATCCCCATATTAGGCATTCCCATGCCGCCGCCTATAGCAGGCATTGCCTGGCCCATTCCCATGTTAGGCATCCCCATGCCGTTATCCATAGCAGCCGCTATTGGCGCCGTATGAGCGGCTCCGCCGTTAAGGGCCCTGGCTATATCGGAAGACACGCCCGGACCGAGAACTTCCCAGATCTGGTGGGTTTTCCCGTCCCCCAAATCAAGCTGGTACAGGGCGCTGGCAAACTCGCCGCCCGGAAGGGCCGCCACCGCCTTGGGCACATTGGTCCCTTCAGGGGTAATGGCGGCAATGGACTTGTTTCCTGTTTTATTAGTCAGCGCGGTAATTTCGGTTCCGGTAAACTGGGATATAAGCTCGTTGATAATGGACATAGCCATATCGTCAAGCTCGATGTTCTCTTCTTTATTGGCCAAACCGGCAATGGCTTTGGCTGTAGCTTCAGGAAGGATGAAAAGATGCTCCCCGGGGAAACCTGAGTTAAAATCAGCCTTGACTACGGTTACGGTATCCGGCAATTGGCCGAGCATGGCTTCCCGGTTGGTAAAACTCACCTGGAGCCCCTTGAAAGCCGCGGAGGACGCGGTGATCATGGCGATATTGGAAGACTCGGCGTCCAGATTGGAAGAAAGGAAATCCTGAAGGGCCTTCCGGTCGGTTTCGGCCCCTGAGGCGGCAGCAGGAGCCGGCGTAGGGCTTCCCGCGCTGCCGGAATCCACTCCTGCTAACAATGCGTCTATCTCATCCTGCGAAAGAGCGCCATCGCTCATAATGATTCCTCCCCTTCAGTCACGAGTTCTTCAAATTCTTCCTGTTCGAGTTCGGCGATTTTTTTGATTACCTGTACCGCCATTTTCTTTCCAATAACCCCCGGCCTGCACAGGAACTTTTTCTTGTTCCCTATGTTCAGGGAATAAGGATCGCCGATCCGGGTGTTGTAAAGCCTCACTACATCCCCTGCCTGAAGGGAAAGCACATCCCTGATAGGGATGCTTATTTTCCCTATTTCGGCTACTACATTAACATCGACTGTTGCGAGCTTATCCTTTAATACATTGAGGTTCTCCGTGGTGGCCCCCCGGCGTACCGAGGAATACCAGAACTGGGTGGACAGCTTGGTGCTGATCGGCTCTATAGTAAGGTAGGGGATACAGAAGTTCATCATCCCTTCCACATCGCCTACTTTTGTTTCCAGGGTTACCAAAACAACCATTTCCGAGGGCGGCACGATCTGGGCGAACTGGGGGTTGGTGTCGATCTGCCCCAGCCTGGGCCGGAGGTCGATAACTGTGGTCCAGGCTTCCCGCATGTTCCCCAGGATACGAACGATGATGCCTTCCATGACCGACGTTTCGATGTCCGTAAGCTCGTGCTGCGCCTTGGTGCCCTCGCCCGTGCCCCCGAAAAGGCGGTCGATAATGGAGAAGGTTACCGCCGGGTCAATCTCCAGGATGGCGTTGCCTTTAAGAGGGTCCATATTGATGATTGCCAGCGTAGTAGGCGTCGGGATGGAACGGATGAATTCCTCGTAGGTCAGCTCGTCTACCGATGCGACATGAACGTGAACCATGGAACGGAGCTGGGCCGAAAGGCTCGTGGTGGTAAGCCGGGCAAAGGTCTCGTGCATCATAGAGAGCGTACGGATCTGTTCTTTGGAGAATTTAGCCGGACGCTTGAAGTCATAGATCCTGATTTTCCGGGTATCCGCCGCGGGCCTGAAATCCTCCGGCTCTGTATCCCCGGCGTTTATGGCGGTTAATAACTGATCAATTTCTTCCTGGGACAGTACTTCGGTCATTGAATAAAAAACCTCCGGTTTTTTATTTCAGAGCTTTGGCGGCGCCAAAACTCCAATTGGCTATGCTATGTTTGTCCCAATTATACCATAAAACCATCATTCGATAATCCCCTTTCCTTACATCTCCATTACGTCCAACTGGTTGAACAATATTATCCGGGCCTTCGCGGAATTCAGGACCCGGGTGTTCAGGAGTTCGATAATTTCCTGTTTCAGCCGGGCTTCATTTTCCGGCTGAAGCTCTGCGGCCATCTTGGACCGGAAAAAACTACGCACAAAGTCCCGCAGTTCGTAAAGCCGCCCGGTAAATTCCGAGGCCGCGGCGTTGTCGTTCATGTCATAGCCGATTACCATATCCACTACCACCGAATACGGCGCAGGATCCTTGGTTCCTGTCCGTACAAGGCCGATGGCGGTAAACATGGAATACTGGGGCCTTGCGCCTACATAAGGGGAATTTTCAGGGATCACTGTCTGGGATTGCCCGCTTTTGTTGAGAATGTTATAGGTAATGGCCGATACCGTAACAATAAATATCAGGGCCCCCAGGCCGATAGCCGCAAATTTGAGCAAATTCGGCAGCAACGCCGCAATACCGGAAGGTTTTTTTGCGCCTGTATCTATCCCCCCTGCATCACCGCTGTCAAGATCAAGTTCATCAGCATCGCCCATAGTTATGTACCTCCGCAATTCTCATTATAAGTGTCCTTCATCTAATATAATAATGTCTACGCGCCGGTTGTAGGCCCTGCCTTCAGGGGTATTATTGGAACTCACCGGCATGGTATCAGCGAAACCGGCTACCTGGAAACGCCGTTCGTCCACCCCAAAGGCGGTCAGGTAGCGGAGCACAGCGATGGCCCGCTCAGAGGACAACTGCCAGTTATCCTGCCAGGGGCCGGCAGGATCCACGTCAACAGAATCCGTATGCCCTTCAATGCGGAATTTCCTTCCCCTGACTTCATCGGAATTGAGCAAACCCGCTGCGCCCAGAAGTATGCTCCTGGTTTCCTCGATATTGATCCGCGCGCTTGCGGGATTAAAAAAGGCGTCAGAAGCCAGGCTAATCACCAGCCCCCGTTCATCATGGGTAAGCTTTACCTTGTTGGACTTTACCTCGGGGTTGAAAAGGCTTAGGGCCTTTCTGAGGGCTGTTCCCAGGGAACGGCCCCGGTCGGTAGCAGGGAGGGACATGATAGTATTGCCCAGATCCGCGCTTTTGCCCTTTGAAAGCGTGTTCCCGCCGCTGCTGGGCCCCATTCCGGTATTGTTGAAAGCCGAAACCATAGCCGCAAGCTGAGCGGGATCCACGTCATCGGGATTAAAAAGCAGGACAAAAAAACAAAGAATCAGCGTAACCATGTCAGAGTAGGTAACGATCCACTCGTTGCCGGCGCTGCCGGCCTCGGGCTTCTTTTTTTTTGCCATTCAAACCTTCCTGTTGTTTTTAATCCCTAATCTTTAAGAAATTCAGCTTCTGCGGCCTTGCGGTCCGTGGGATTAAGATAAGAAAGGAGTTTGGTCGCCAGGATACGGGGGTTGTCCCCGGCCTGGATGGAAAGTATCCCTTCTATCATCATTTC
>JAISZE010000004.1 GCA_031269405.1 Treponema sp.
CGCGCATCATCGAAATATACAGCAACGACGCGCCCGGCTTTCACCGAAGCGTTATCGAAAGCAAGGGCTATCAGGCGGTCAAGGATCGAATCCGCGCATTTATCCCCTAGTCATCGGTAATCGGCATGCTCTTTGAACACGAAGATAACTATACCGTTGTGGAAAGCTCTCAAAAGGGCCTTATGCAGCACGAGCTCTACTCATGGGAGCTGCGCCGCAGCGATCTGGTGCGTCTCGATCAGGTTACCCAGGGAAGCCGTTTTGTGGATAAAACCCTGCGGGAATGGATCGGAAGCCTTGATTACAAACAGCGGCAGCAATTCATCGAAGCCATCTATACGATACTCGGCGCCACCGAGGCCCAATCCATACAGGAGCTGGGCGCGGACTGGCTGAAAAACGCCTTCCTTGTAATTCAGACGCTGACGAACACCGACGAACGGACAAAAGAAGTAATCGGCAAGGCCCTGGCTTCGCTGCTTCACGCGGCAAAGAACAATATCGAAACCCTGCTGCCCAAAGGGAAAAACCGTTATACGAAATGAATGTCGTAAAGCCGGCGCAGCCGGAACATCAGCGATTCGCTTTCTTTTCGAAATGGGAAAATTCCATCGTGAAAGTCGCCCTGCCCTGACTTACGCTGCGCAGGGAGGTCATAAAGCCGAACATCTTTGCCATTGGCGCCTGGGCCTTGACCTCATCCGCCGATGCTTTGGAGTTCATGCTCTGCACCTGGCCGCCGCGCTGGGTGACAAGACTCATTACCTCGCCCACAAATTCATGGGGGCTTACCAGATCCACGGCCATAATAGGCTCAAGGAGGATGGTATCCGCGCCGCGGCATGCTTCATCGAAGGCCATGCCGGCGCAGGCTTCAAAGGCGAATTCGGTGCCGGTGAGTTCCGAATAGCGTATGTCCGTGACGGTAACCATGATGTCTATACAGGGATAGCCCATAACGATACCCGAAGAAAAGGCCCCCTTAATGCCGCGTTCAATGGCGTCAAAAATCTCTTCGGGAATGTCGTTTTTGCCGGAACGCTTTACCGCGCAGGCGTACTTGTTCCCCGCGCCTCTGGGCGCAGGTTCCGCCCTGAGACTTAGACCCGCGGCGTTTTCCCTGCCGGCGATAACCCGCGAGAAGTTTGCGGACCCTTCCCCCGGACGGCTTATTGATTCCCGGTAGGTCACCTGGGGGTTTCCTACCCTGGCGCCCAGATTGTACTCCCTGAGTATACGGGTCACCAGCACATCAAGGTGCAGCTCGCCCATACCGGAGATGATAAGCTGACCGGTCTCCTCGTTTTCCCGCGTGGTAAAAGTGGGATCTTCCCTGGAAAGGGCGCCGAGGATATCCTTAAGCTTTTCCTGATCCGAAATGGTTTTCGGCTCTATGGAAACCGAAATCACCGGCTCGGGGAACTGCATCCTTTCCAGAACGACCGGCCAGCCCTCGCTGCCAATGGTGTCCCCGGTCTGAGCCAGCTTCATCCCGATGATGACGCCGATGTCACCGGCGGCAAGCTCATCCATAGGCTCGGATTTATTGGAATGCATGCGGAGGATACGGTTGGCGCGCTCCCGCTTTTTCTTGCCCTCGTTAAAAACCGCGCTTCCGGGTTTTATCACGCCGGAATACATCCTGACATAGCAAAGGCTCCCCGCTTCACGGTCGTTCTGAATTTTAAAAACCAAACCCAGGGGATTGCCCCTGGGGTCACAGGGAATTTTTATCTCTTCATCCTTTTTGAGATGGTGGCCTGTTACGGGAAGAGTCTCGTCCGGCGCGGGGAGATAATCCACCACCGCGTCGATGAGGGGCTGTACGCCTATGTTACGCCGGGAAGCGCCGGCGAACATGGGGAGAAGCTGCCGCTTCAGAACGGCCTTCCGCAGTTCCCGCCGGATAAGGGCGCCGTCCAGTTCCCCGCCGGCAAGATATTTCTCGGTTACCGCATCGGACACGCTGGAAAGGGCGTCGATGAGTTTTTCCCGCCATTCCCCGGCTGTCTTTTCCCGATCCTGAACAATGGGGGTAAGGGACATCTTTTCGCCTTCGCTCCCTTCATCCCAATGTATCTCCTTCATTTCAATCAGGTCGATAACGCCCTCAAAGCTCCCCTCCTTTCCAATGGGGATCTGGAGGGCAAGCGTATTGATGCCCAGCTTGTTTCTTACGTCCTCAAGGACAAAATAAAAATCCGCGCCAATCCTGTCCATCTTGTTTACATAACCCACGCAGGGGACACGGTAACGCTCGGCCTGATGCCAGACCGTTTCCGTCTGGGGTTCCACTCCGCGCACCGCGTCAAAGATGGCAACCGCTCCGTCAAGCACCCGCAGGGAACGTTCCACCTCGGCGGTAAAATCAACGTGGCCGGGGGTATCAATGATGTTTATCTGGCAGTTGCCGTCCGTATCCGCGCCGGGACCTCCGGGACGCTTCCAGTAAGTGGTGGTGGCGGCGCTCTGGATGGTAATTCCCCGCTGCTGTTCCTGTTCCATCCAGTCCATGATCGCTTCGCCGTCGTCAACTTCACCTATCCGGTGGCTTTTACCTGTATAAAAGAGAATACGTTCCGTGGTAGTCGTCTTACCGGCGTCTATGTGCGCCATGATGCCGATATTGCGCATGGTATGTAACATTGATTATATCTTAACCAAAAGGCGGACAAAAAGCAACGCACCGCACGCGCGCTGCACACGGTATGCGTTTCAGGATTCTTCCTCCTGTTGTTTTCCCGAAAACTTCAGGATTATCCTTGCTAAAAAGCAAAAACCGGTAGTATATTATAATCCATGAGTAATCTATCGTATGTGCTGGTCACTCCCTACACAATAGCAAAAAGCAGAACCGGGGGCGTTTTATCCCGTCTTTTGTCCAGAACGGATCTTGAATTGATTGGCGCGCAGCTCTTCATTCCCAGCGAAGCCTTCGTCAGGGAGTACGCCCAAAGCCTCAGACTGCGGGAACCCGGGGATGAACTTGCCCTGCTTGCCAATTATGTGGAAAAAAACCTCACGCCCTCGGAAGGCCGGCGCCATCGTTCCCTGCTCCTCCTTTTCCGGGGCGAAACTCCCTGTGAAAAGCTCACTTCGACATGCGGCCATATCTATACCGGGCATATGGAAGTTGACGCCATGTCCGGCGAGACGATACGGGATACCTACGCAGACCTTATCTTTTCCAAGGAAAGGCCCGAAGAGGTGGGCTATTTTGAACCGGCCGTTTTTGTTCCCAGGCTTCAAAAAGACGCGGACTCCGATCTGCGGCGCTTCGCAAAATACCTTGAGGGAAAGGATAACATAATTCAGAACATCACCTATCCCGATCCTTCAAAGATAGAAAAAACCCTGGTCATCATAAAGCCCGACAACTGGAAACACAATTCCTCCCGGCCGGGTACAATCATCGACATGTTTTCCCGTACCGGGCTGCGGATAATCGGAATCAAGGTACATCGTTTTTCCCTGACGGAGGCTATGGAATTTTACGGCCCCGTGGAAAACGCGCTTAAGGAAAAGCTTGCCGCCAGCTTTGGCCGGCGGGCGCAGGATCTTCTGGAAAAGGAATTCGGCTTTGCCCTTCCCGAAGAATCCGCAAAATTCATTGTTGAAAAAATCGGCGTCGACGCCGCCAAAACCCAGTTCGCCCAGATCATTGAGTTTATGTCAGGCAAACGACCGGGCCTCTGTCCTCCGGATGACATGAAAGAACCCGGCAGCGTAAAGTGCATGATCATCATCTACGAAGGCGAACATGCGATCGAAAAAATCCGCGACGTGCTTGGTCCCACGGATCCGCTTAAAGCCCCCGAAGGCACCGTCCGCCGCGAGTTCGGCAGCAACATAATGATAAATACCGCCCATGCCTCGGACTCGCCGGAAAGCTACGAACGCGAAAAGGACATCGTCAGGGTCAACGAGAATTCACTGACTTCGATTATCAGGGAAAGCCTTGGCGGCGGTTAAACCTGTTCAACAAAACGGAGCTTCATTCCCCGCTTTCTTCCTCTTCGAACCCGAGTATCTCCAGAAGCTCAACCGTGAAAATCAGGGTTGAATAGGGAGGGATGATCTGCCCTGCGCCCCTGGGGCCGTAGGCAAGCTCCGAGGGGATGTAGAGCCGGTATTTGCTGCCCACGCTCATAAGCCTCAAACCTTCGCTCCAGCCGGGGATAACCTGGTCAAGGGGAAGTTCCGCCGGCTCGCCCCGTTCAATTGAGCTGTCAAATACCGTACCGTCGGTGAGGCTTCCTTCGTAGTGTACCCGGACAACATCGTTCTCCCCGGGTTTTGCGCCGCTGCCTTCGCTTAAGACCTCATACTGGAGACCGCTCGGAACGCCGCGCACGTCGGGCCTCTCCCCGTTTTCGGCAAGGAACTGCAGTTCCTTCAAACGGTTCTCCTCGGCTTTTTTCGCGGACGCGGCCTCAAGGGCGGCCTGTACCAGGGAAAGGGCCTCATCCTGGGTATACTTCCCCGAACCTTTTTCCATCCACTCCCGCAGGCCGTCGGCAAACGCGGCATAGTCAAGCTCAAGTCCGGCGTTCCGAAAATCAGAACCGATGATCAGGCCGAAGGCATAGCTGGTCTGCGCTTTTTCCTCTGCGAGATTCACATCTTCCTGAATACCCCTGGCATAAAGCGCAAAGACGGGCAACAGGAGGCAAAAAATCAGAGCCGTTCTTTTCATGAATGTTCCTTTCGGCAGCCGGTCCCGGCGGCCGGGTAGTTTTGTTACTTTTTTTAAAGGTTGCTGTTCCAAAACTGAAGTTTTGAAACAGCCTCACTTTACAATGGAAATAAGTTCCACGTTGAAAATAAGCGAAGAATAGGGAGGTATCATCGGAGGAGCGCCCTGCTCTCCGTAGGCAAGCTCCGAAGGAATATAGAAACGGTAAGAGGAGCCTTCGCTCATAAGCTGAATCCCCTCTGTCCAGCCGGGAATAACCTGATCAAGGGAAAATTCAATCGGCTCGCCCCGGGTATAGGAACTGTCAAAGACGGCGCCGTCGACAAGGGTTCCCTCGTAATTCACCCGCACCGTATCGGCGGCGGCAGGCTTTGCGCCCACGCCTTCGCTTATCACCTCATACTGAAGCCCGCTGCCGGTTATGACAATTCCCTCTTTCTTGCTGTTCTCTGCGAGAAAATCAATCTCCGCCTGCCTGCGCTCCCCGTTTTCCTTTTCCATGCGGGCTATAAAGGTCTCCCGCATCTTCGTTTCCGCTTCTTCCGCGGTAAAACGGGTCTTTCCGCCCTCAAGGCTGTCCTTAAAACCCTGTAAAAATTCGGCAATGTCGGCGTCCAGCCCGTTATTCTTCATATCGCTGACAATGGAAGCGCCGATATTCATACCCAGGGCATAGCTGGTATCCTTATCAAGTCCGTTTTCAGAAACCGGCGCTTCGGCATCCTTGCTTTTTCCGCCGCAGCCGGCCAGCGCCAAAAGGCCAACGCAGATCACCATAAAAATCTTCATTGTATACTCCATCTATTCAGAATACCCTTAAGCGGCTGCTCTGCATACCCCTGCTGCGCTTGGATTTTTCAATGGGGCAATACGCCCCGTGGAATCCATCCGTCGAAAAGACAGCCCGGGCGGCCGGGCTTTCCGCAGACGAAATTGCCGCGTTGTGAACCTGAATTTCCGCCTGTCCGGAATCCCAAGGACCGTTATACTTTACTCAAGGAGCAGACCATGACCCTTCACGATAAATTACAACTCGGCGTAAAGGCCATAGAACTGAAAGAACAGGGTAAACCGGAAGGAGCCAAAAAAATACGACAGCAAATACCCATGCCGCCCTGTCTGGCAAAATTTGCCGAAGACCATCTCGGCCCGGATTTTCTGATGAAATATGGCTGGAATTTGACAGAAGCGGAAACGGAATATGGACCCGGCCGGCTTACAACACAACAGACAAATTATCCTTCGCAGGGTTAGCGGAAGTTGTTCAGAAACTGAAGTTTCTGAACAACCCTAATATACAAAAACACTCACAAGCGCAACAAGTTATCGG
>JAISZE010000071.1 GCA_031269405.1 Treponema sp.
CCCCCCCCCCCCCCCCGGATGGAGAATGATAAACTAAAAGACCTTACGGAGTTTGACGATGAGGCAGAAGCAACCGGAGAGAGAAAACTGCGGGACAAGGTGCTGCGTCTCTGTCATCCGGGGGTTTTCGGGAAACCCGGGAAGAAATATTCATGCCTTCCTCCTTGCTTTCTTCTTCTCTTCTTCGCCTTATGCGCCGTTGCGGTTTATCCTTTGCGGTTTTTTTTGGACAAGTAATTCATTCCGCGGGGTAAGGCCAGAGTTTCCCGTCCGGGGCCCTGAGAAGGTACGCCCTGCCTTCGGGCCTTTGGGCTTCCCCGGCGATGCTTCCTTCGTTGAGGCGGATTTTGCCGCCCCCGCCAGGAAGGTCCACGGCATAGGCCGGGAGTCCCAGACCGGATATGAGGGTTTGGAGTTCCCTGTAGAGTTCAAGGCCCTGGTGCAGGGGGAGGCGGAAATGGGCTGTTCCGGGGGCAAGGTCCGGCTGGAAAAGGTAATAGGGGCTGAGCCCCAGATCCAAACATTCCCTAAAAAGGAAGGCCAGGGTTCCGGCGTTATCGTTGACACCCTTAAGGAGCACGGTCTGCACATGCACCGGGATACCCAGAGCGGCGCAGTCCGAAAGGACCCGGCGGCTTTCCTCCGCCAGTTCCCGGGGGTGGTTAATATGTACCATCATTCTTAAAGGTTTAAAACCAGCGAAAAGGCGCAGGGTCCCGGGCCTAAGCCGCTGGGGCCAGGTAACAGGGACCCTGGTGCAGATCCTGATGAGTATTCCCGGCCTAGCTTCCCGGATCAAGGTGAAAAGTTCGGCCAGTTTGCCGTCTTCCGCTGTCAGGGGATCGCCGCCAGAGACAAGCAGTTCCCGTATCTCGGGATGATCCTTTAAGTACAGCAGGACAGGTTCCAGTTCCGGGGGGCTGATAAACGAAGGGGAACGCCTCATGCGCGCCCTGCGGAAGCAGAAACGGCAGTACCCGGCGCAAGGGCCTCCGGCCAGGAGCAGGCACCGGTCGCGGTACTGGCGGACAAACCTGGGCCTTACCCGGTAAAGAGCTTCACCCAGAGGGTCTTCCAGGGCAAAGGTATCCTTTTCGAACTCAGCGGGGTTGGGAAAACATTGCCGCCTTATAGGGTCGTTTTGTTCCGGCCCTGCGAGGGAAGCGAAATGGGGGGTTATTGTGAAGGGGAGTTCCCCCTGGCTCCGCAGTTTTTCCACACAAGAGCGTTCTTCAGGGCTTACCGAAGCGGCCAGGACAGGGGGCAGATCTTCTATGGCGGTAATGAGTTTTGTCAACGCTGCTGGTAACCGCGGTTCTACCCGGCTGAACTGTCAATCATCATCAAGGCCATCACCTTGGCATCGCCGAGTATGTTTTCCAGGAGCGCGTACTCGTTGGGCTGATGGGCGGAATCGTCAATGCGGCACCACACCACGGCATCAATGCCCTGGTTCCTGAGATAGGCCCCTACCGTCCCCCCGCCTATGCCGACGGGTTTTGTCTTGACACGGTAAACTTCTTCCACTGTTCTGGATAGAAGCCTGACCAAAGGGGCCTCTGGGGAGGTGGGTTTGGATTCCATCTTCTGCGCCAGGGTATACTCTACCTTCACCTTGTATGCGGCTTCGATGCCCGCTTTGATGCGGTCCACTTCCCTGAGTACGTCTTTCACCGGGTACTTGGGGAGGATGCGCATATCATAGCAGAACACGTCTTCTCCGGGGATGGTGTTGATATTGGGAACATTGGCTTCTTTCCTGGTAGGCTGGAAGGTCGAATAATCGGGATCGAACAGGGGATCGCGGCCTGAAAAACGTTCCGAAAGTTCGTAATAGAGACGCACTGCCAGATCCGCTCCTGCCAGGTGAGCGTTAGCTCCCAAATCGGGCCGTGAACCGTGGGCCTGACGTCCATGGGTAGCAAAGCGGATCCAGAGCAGGTTCTTTTCGGCTACTTCTATGGATGCCCCCTGGGGATCGCCTCCGTCAGGGATAATGACCATGTCGTCTTTGCGGAAGAGGCCGGGCCGGTTTTTAAGGAGCCAGTCTATGCCGTAGCCGCTCCCGTTCTCTTCGTCTGCGGCAAAGAGGAGCTTCACGGTCCGCGAAGGGGCAGCGCCCAGAGCTTTAAGTGCAAGGACCGCTAGTACCGAAGAGACGAGCCCCTGCTGGTTATCCTCAACTCCTCTGCCGATAATCCGTTTTCCCAGAGGCGTCCCGTCGGGCCTGCTGCCGCCTTCGGCAATGACCGCCTTCCAGGGATCGCTTTTCCAGAGAGACCCATCCCCTGGGGGGACTACATCCAGGTGGCTCATTATCCATAAGCAGGGGCCTGGGGTTTCGTTCTTACCCGGAATTGCGGCGATAAGGTTCGGCCTTACCCCGCCTTTGGCCCTGGCGTCAGGGGCATCGTGCCGCTCCAGGGCGGTAATACCCCGTGCCTTGAGCCAGGCTTCAAGAAAGACGCATTTGTCCAGTTCCCCTTCGCCCCCTGAATCGGGGGAGACAGCGGGCCGTTTGCAGAGTTCCGTTTCCAGTTCCACAGCTAGGGGTTCAAGAGTATTGATATAAGTTATGATCTTCTCTTTCATAAGCGGTCCCGGCGCTGATACGCGTCCCATGTTGTCCTGATCAGGGTATCAATGTCCGAGTACCGGGCTTTCCAGCCCAAAAGTTCGGCAGCCAGCTTTGCCGATGCAGTGAGTTTCGCGGGATCTCCAGGACGGCGGCCCACGATAGCGGCGGGAATGGGTTGTCCGCTGATCCGCCTGGCGGCTTCGAGCATTTCCTTAACAGAAGTACCGGTTTCGCTCCCTAAGTTGACGGTAACGCTCTTGTCGTTTTTGCTGATGTACTTTAACGCCGCGTCGTGGCCTGCTGCCAGATCGCTTACATGGATGTAATCCCTGATACAGGTGCCGTCAGGAGTGTCATAATCATCACCGAAGATACGCAGTTCCTTCCTGATACCGCAGGCTGCTTCCATAATGACCGGTATCAGGTTGGCTGGGTTCTGCTCAAGCCCGGCGATCCGGCCGTTCACGTCGTACCCTGCGGCGTTGAAATACCGGAGGCTTGCAAAACGCATGCCCTTGAGCTGGCCGTACCAGGCCATGATGCGTTCAATTTCCAGTTTGGTAAAACCATAATAATTTTCCGGCCTAGTGGGATGCTGTTCGTCAATAGGAAGATATTCAGGCTCCCCGTACACTGCGGCGCTGGAGGAAAAGACCAGGTACTTGACCCCTGTTTCCGCCATGGCGTTGAGGATATTCACAGTGCCGCTGATATTATTAAGGGAGTATTTTTCCGGTTTCAGCATAGATTCCCCTGCGGCCTTGAACGCAGCGAGGTAAACCACGGCGTCAGCTTTCCTGCCCGGCTGGCCGCCTATGGTAATATCCGCAGCGCCCTGGCAGGCTCTGACCAGGCCCGGGTAATCCAGAATAGTTCCGTGGATAAACCGCTCCTCTGGAAAGAGATTTTCCCTCAACCCGCTTGAAAGGTTATCAAAAACAGTTACTTCATGCCCCTGATCCAGGAATTCCCGAGCCACATGGCTCCCGATATATCCGGCGCCGCCGATTATTAGAATATTCATAGAAATAAGTATAGAGAAAAGGCCCGGCTGTTTCTATACTACAGTAGCGCTATTTGGAGAAGAAAGAAAAACATCCTTAACCCCTTAGAAGGGGGATCCCCTCATAATGCACTATGAGACCACCATCTATTGACCAGTAAAGGCGGCGCCGGGGCGTCCGTATCAGGGAGCTTTTACCTCCCAAGTCCTGCTGTAATCCTGCCCGTCACGGGTGACGGTTACGGTGATCTCGTGGGCGCTGCCGGATTCCAGGACCGTGTAGTCCAGGAAAACCGCCGGATCTTCGTAGGGTGTAAAGGTAAAAGTGTCGTATCCCCATTCGTCCTGTACCGGATTGCCTTCTTCGTCAATTACCGGTTCGTAATCGCCCAGGTCGCCGCCGTCGATGTTCCACCTGATAGCTTCGAAAAAGGAGGAATCGTAGCCTTCGTCAAACATAACCAGGCAGCCGCCTTCCAGGGACTGGGCTGTGAAAAGGGTATCCAGGACTTCTTGGGGGTCCCGGGAACTGTCCAGCTTGACAGGAACCACAGGTTCAGGCGGGGGTTCCGGGGCAGGGACAGGAGCCAGGACAGGCGCAGGGACAGCCTGAGGGGGGGCAGAAGCCGCGGCCTGGACCTGAACAGGAGCGGCAGGGACAGGGGCGGCCTGGGGATCGGCGGGTCCTTTTCCTTCAAAGGTAACAGTCCCCAGGTTGATAAAACCGTCTACTGCCCGGCCTTGGAGGTCTTTTTCCATTTTTAAGATCTCGGTTCCGTTGCCCATGTCGGCCTGGAGCCTGAAATAATACGTATCCTGCTCTAAAAGGGACATTGACCAGGTTCCGTCGCCGTTAAGGCCGACCTGGTTCACGAGTATTTTGTACTCAGGGTCTTCGTAAACCTGGATATTAATATAGTAGAAACTCATTTCACCGGCCCCTGAGTAGACAGCCTGGGCCCTGCCGTTTATGTCCAGCACTTGCATGGAATCCTTGAGTTCTATGCCGCTCATATAGTCATTTTCATCAATAGTAAGGGTGTAAAGGCTCCTGAAAAACGGCGCACCGCCAATGGCGCTTATTCCCACGAACTGGATGATCATCCCTGGTTCAGCCTGAACCAGACGTTCCCATTTCGCTCCTGTTATGGGGAAAGTGGGGGCAACCCTGTCCTGGTCGTTTATAGTAACCGGATCAGCGCCGCTGACCATTACGATGTAAGGCTGTATAGGCTCGCTGTTCAGACGCAGGTCTGCGGTTCCTGAAAGGATTTTTATTCTGACAAAGGTATTGGCGTCGTATACCAGGGTAACCGGGGCTTCCATGTCGGAAAAGACGCTGACAAATTCGTTTCGGCTAAAGAGACGCCCATTGTTTTCCAGGATAATCGAGAGGAAATAGTCCCCAGGGGGGATTTCGGCATAACCGCTGTAGACAAGGCTGCTTCCTTTTTTTACCCCTTCTTGCTGAACAAAAAAGGTGTCAGGCATCAATTGTTCCCCAAGCCAGCCGTTGTTTTCGCCTTCTTTTTTGAACACCATAACGGCCACAGGTTCGTCCACATTTTCAACGCTGTAGAGTTTTAGACCTGCGTTAGGGCTTGAACCGGGTATCTGGATAGACCAGGAGAAAACGCCGCTGCCGCCGTTGGCCACAGGGCGGACTTCGATGGGGATAGTCTCTTCCTTTGCCGGTTCAAGCTGGAACAGGTTTGTCTCGCCGCGCAGTATCGGGACATCCCGGACATAGCCGATAACATGGAGCTTATACGAACCGGGATCAAGAAAAAGGGGCTCCTCAGACGAGAGCAGCCCTTGCTGCAAAACCACCTCAGGATCAGCGTCGGAATCGACAAACCACAATCCCCCCTGGTCCGTCATATAACGGATTTCAAACTTTTTTAGATCCTGGTTTTCAGGCAAAGGGGTGTTGTCGGCCTCTACCATCTGAAGCCACACCAGCCCTTTTCCGTCAGGTATGATTACGCCCTTGGGGGGCGCCGGAAGGGCGGCCTGAACCGGGAGCTTTAACCGGTCACAGCCGGAAAACCCAATAACGAACGCCAAAGCCAGATAAAGGATCGGCAAACAATACGAACAGTACCCGCTACGAGCCTTTACAGACATGTTACACTTCCTTTTACGCTACCTAGTATACCTTATCATGCCCTTTGCCTCCAGATAAGGCTGCATGGCCCGGAAAATATTACCTGCCATTAACTCGTAGCCCCTGGCATTGGCGTGAATGTCATCGGACATGTAAACACCCCAGGCGCCGTTCCAGAAACCATCGATAAGATCGGCGTTATAAAGCTGCGCAAGATTCGCGTACATTTCGTCATATTGCGTGGTTATCCTGCGGGTGTACATTCCAGGGGCGCCGACCAGGGAGAGCAGGGTTTCCATCATTCCGTAATTGTAGAATTTGACCAGGTACAGCTTGGCCCCTGTATCGGCCAGGTTTTGTAAAATGATTTGGAGATTCAAAAACGTGGTTTCAATATCGTAACGGTTCAGGATATCGTTCCCCCCAAGTTCCACAAGCACTACGCTGGGACGCTTTAGAATGACATCCCTAGTCAGCCGGAACAGGGCATCCGTGGTGGTGTTCCCTCCTATGCCGGCGTTGTAAACAGGGTCGTTTAT
>JAISZE010000028.1 GCA_031269405.1 Treponema sp.
TACTTTTGAAAGGTTTAAGGCTCATCTCCAGGCATACCCTGCCCACATTCATCCGTTCAGGATAATCAAAACCATACATAGGAACCTCTTAGCCTAGCGTAGATTCAAAAATGAGTATATCCTACTCTTTATTCCCGTACCATAGGGCCGGTGGTTCCCGAAACCGGTGAGGAGCAATCATGATTGAACACAGAAAAAAAGCACGGCCCCGGATCGGCCTGTTCGGTGTAGGACATGCCATATACTGGTCCCAGTTTGAAGGATTGTTAAACAATCTGATGAAGTACCATAACGATCTGAAAGCGCTGCTGCCCCCGGATGTCGAAATCGTTGACTACGGCATGGTGGATACCAGCGAAAAGGCCTTTTCCGTCCTTCAGGATATGCGGGCCGGCGGCCTTGACCTCCTGTTTTGCAACATGCTGACCTATGCCACCTCCTCCACCTTTGCCCCCATCATCCGGGACATTGGCGTCCCGGTGGTGCTGGCGGCCTTACAGCCCCGGTCCGCCATGGATTATACCATTGCCAGCACCTTCATGCAGCTTGAGAATGACAATATCTGCTCCGTACCGGAATTTACCGGCGTGGCAATCCGGATGGGCAGGGCGGTGAACGACGTCATCATCGGAAAACTGTACGGCGATGAAAAGGCAAAACAGGAACTGGCCGGTTGGTGCGATATTGCCCGGACGCTGCACGAACTCAAGGGCGCCCGGATAGGCCTTATGGGGCATGTATTGGAATCGATGTATGACATGCACACGGACCCTACCGCAGTCTCCGTAGCCTTCGGCCTGCACGTCCCCCTCATTGAACCGGATTACCTCCTTGCCTGTTATAACCAGGTTACCGAAAAGGAGGTTAAAGAAAAGGCGGCGTATATTCTGGAAGAATTTGACACCCCGGACCCAAAGAACGATCCCGTAACCCGCAGGCTCACCGAATCGGACCTCACGCAGGCCGCCAAATCCGCCGTTGCCCTGGACAAACTGGTGGAACAGTACCGCCTTACAGGGCTTGCCTACTATTACGAGGGCCTGGAAAAATCCCTCCACCGGGAAATCTGTACCACCCTCATCGTGGGCAACTCCATCCTGAACGGCCGGGGATTCCCCATGTGCGGCGAATACGATCTTAAAACCTGCGTCGCCATGCTTATCATGGACCGGCTGGGCATGGGGGGCAGCTTTGCGGAATTTCATCCCTTTGATTTTGACGAAGACTTTATTCTCGTAGGCCACGACGGCCCCCATCATACCGCCATAGCAAACGGCAAACCCGTACTGCGGAGTTTGATCAAGTACCACGGCAAACCCGGCTGCGGGGCGTCGGTGGAGTTTAAGCTCAAGGAAGGACCCATTACCATCCTGGGTATTACCCAGACCTTTGACGGCAAGATGAAACTGGTCATAGGGGAGGGCCAAAGCGTTAAAGGCCCCATACCGCCCACGGGCAATACGAATACCCGGGGCTTTTTCCTCCCGGACACCAAGAGCTTTATCAAGGCATGGGTCATGGAAGGCCCCACCCATCACTACGCCCTGGGAATCGGCCACCGTGCGGAACTTATCAAAAAACTCGGGGACGCCCTGGGAATAGAGAGCGTCATAGTCAAAGTTTCCTGATACTATTGCTTACTTCATATTAAATACATAATATTAATATGCCATCCCCGGCTATGAAGTCATGGCATTGAAGGAGGGCTGCCGGGAAGTTATAATGAGATACAGTAATGCTATTCCGGTTAAAGATCTCAAAGGAGTTGTTATGATGAAGAATAGGAGTATTCTCTTGCTTGTTCTCGCAGGGATCGTTCTGTCCTGTAACGGGAAAAAGGCCCCTGCTGTCACGGAAACGGTCCCTGAATCCGTGTCTCAAGGGAAGAAAGTACGAGGCGGCGAACTGCGGTTCGGGCTGGCATCGGAACTTGCGACGCTGGATCCCCTGGACCCCGCGAATACCGCAGACGGCAGGAGCGTTCTTTTTAATGTGTACGAAGGGCTGGTTAAGCCCGATACTGACGGCAGCCTCCTGCCCGCAGTGGCGGAATCTTTCAGTATAAACCAGAACGGGCTGGTGTATTCGTTCAGGATCCGTGAAGGGGTGAAATTCCACGACGGAACCACGGTAAAAGCCGAAGACGCTCAATTCACCCTGACTAAGGCCATGGAAGCCAGATATACGGGTTTCACGGATATTGAAAAGATAGAAATAACAGGCGAACAGGAACTGCACCTTACCCTGAAGAACCCCGATCCCGACTTCCTTCCTTATCTTACTATCGGCATAGTGCCGAAAAACAACGCCGACAGGAACAAGAACCCCATAGGTACCGGTCCCTTCAGGATTGAAAGCTATACTTCCCAGCAGTCCCTGGTGCTGGTCAGGAACAGCGAATACTGGCGGCCCGAACTGCCGTACCTGGATAAAGTTACCCTGGTTTTCCTGGCCGACAGCGACTCCCTCCAGATCGGCCTCCAGGGGGGCAACATCGACGGCGCCAGCGTTACCGGTTCCATCATAAGCCAGATGGATCTGTCCAGGTTTGAAGTAGTTCCGGGACGTTCAAACATGGTGCAGCTTCTTGCGCTGAACAATGAAGTTAAACCTCTGGACAACGTTCTGGTGCGCAAGGCCCTTAACTACGCCATAGACGCGCAGGAGATTATTGACGCCGCGTTTTATGGCTGGGGCGAGCCTTCCGGAAGCCCAATTATTCCCGGCTTAAAGGCTGTTTACGAAACCGCCCTGGCTGAACCTTACCCCCGGAATCTTGACACTGCCGCTGAGCTTTTGGCCCAGGCAGGGTACGCCGGAGGGTTTCCCCTTGAGATCACAGTGCCTTCCAATTACAGCATGCACGTGAACACCGCCGAGGTAATCGTCAACCAGCTCTCGAAAATCGGAATCACCGCGACTATACGCCTTGTGGACTGGGCCTCCTGGCTGAGCGATGTCTACAGGGGCCGCAAATACCAGGCTACGATCATCTCCTTTGATGGCTCCACTATTCCCCTTTCGCCCAGGAGCTTCCTTGGCCGCTATCTTTCAAGCGCCGGGGGCAACCTCATCAACTTTAAGAACCCCGAGTATGACCGCGTCTACAGCCAGGCCTTGAAGGAAACCGAACAAGACCGCAGAAACTCGCTGTACAAAGAAGCCCAGCGGATATTATCCGGCGAAGCGGCCAGCGTGTTCATCCAGGACATTATGGCCTTTACGGTATTCGTAAAACCGTTCAAAGGGGCTCTGAATTACCCCCTTAACGTGATCGACTTTTCCGTTATCTACCGGACAGAATGAGGGGTTATGGGTTATATCGGGAAAAGGCTGGCGATCACGGTACTGACGTTATTTCTGGTTTCCCTGCTCACCTTCGCGGCGTTCCGCCTTATCCCGGGGGACGCGGCGCTGCTCGCGCTGGATGTAGACGCCACGGAGGAACAAATAGCCCTTTTCAGGGCCGAGCTGGGCCTGGACCGGAGTTTCCCGGTTCAGTACCTTTCATGGCTTGGGAAATTCCTTACAGGAAACATGGGCAACTCTTCCCGTTTCAGGGGCTTGTCCATTTCCGCCATGGTCCTGGAACGGTTGCCGGTTACGTTTCACCTGGCGCTGCTTTCCTTGGTTTTTATCGTTTTCATAGCCGTTCCCGCGTCGTTGCCGGGAATACAAAAAGAAGACTCGCCCCTTGACCGGCTGATGAACGCCTTCACGGCGCTGAATATTTCCATGCCCGGATTTTTCCTGGGAGTCCTGCTTATCTGGATTTTCGGCATCAGCTTTAAGCTCTTTACCCCGGGGGCGTATGTGGACTACCGGGAGGATTACGGCGCTTTTCTGGGCTGCCTTGCGTTTCCGGCTCTGGCCATAGCGCTGCCCAATGCGGCTATCCTTACCAAGTTCCTCCGTTCCTCGATTTTCAGGGAATATTCAGCCGACTATGTCCGTACCGCCCGCAGCAAGGGCCTTGGCCGGAACGGGGTTCTGTTCCGGCATGCGCTCAAGAACGCCAGCCTCCCGGCGGTTACCCTTTTAGGAATGATCACCGGCGAGGTCTTTTCAGGCTCTATCGTTATAGAGCAGGTCTTTACCATACCCGGAGTCGGCAGGCTCCTCATCGCTTCCATCACTGCCAGGGATTATCCCCTTGTGGAAACCCTGGTGGTTTACATAGCTTTTGTGGTAATTCTGGGCAACACCCTGGTAGACATCGTTATCAGTATCATCGATCCCAGAATTGCGGACTCCAGGGTCCGCGGGGAGTAACTGCGGTGAGGGTTTTGGAAAACGGGAACTTCAGAATAGGCGCTGTCCTGGGCCTCTTTATAGGGAGCCTTATTGTTACAAGTTTTTTTTTCCTGCCCTACGACTATAACGAGATGAACAGCAAAATCCGCTTCAAGCCCCCGGGGTTTCCCCATCTTCTGGGGACCGATAATTTTGGCAGGGATGTTTTTACACGGATCATGGCAGGGGGCAAATACACCCTCGCCGTGGCGCTTGTTACTGTTGCAGGCAGCGCCGCCGCAGGATCGGCCCTAGGGATGATCTCCGGTTTTGCCGGAGGGCTGTGGGACGAGATCGTCATGCGCCTCATGGACGCCCTGAGTTCCTTCCCCGGCATACTCCTGGCGCTGGTGATGGCCGCGCTTCTGGGCAACAGTCACATTACCCTTATCATCGCCCTCCTGGTCCTGTTCATACCCAGTTTTACCCGTATCATGCGGAGCGGCGCAGTCCAGTACAAATCCAGGGACTTCGTTCTGGCAGCCCGCATCCTGGGGACCTCAAGGCTCAGGATCATCTTTGTCCATATACTCCCTAACCTCTTCCCTTCCCTTCTTTCAGCGTCCGTGCTAGGGCTCTCTAACGCCATACTTGCGGAAAGCACCATGAGCTACCTGGGCCTGGGCATACAACCCCCGGTACCCAGTTGGGGCAGGATGCTTTCCGAGTCCCAGAACTATCTCTTTAGCGCCCCGTGGTGCGCCTTGGCCCCCGGGGTAATGATCATGCTGGCAGTTCTCGCGTTTCATTACCTTGGAGAAGGGCTGCGCCAGGGGAACCAGTGAAAACACCCCTGCTTTCAGTACAGCGCCTTTCCGTAGAGATACGGAAGGGAAACAAAAACGTGTTAAACGCCGTAAAAGACATCAGCTTTGATATCTATCCGGGGGAAATTGTAGGCATCCTTGGGGAATCCGGCTGCGGCAAAAGCCTTACCTGCCTTTCCATCCCGGGCCTCCTTACAGGAGGCGTGCAGGTTTCAGGCGGCTCGGCGTTTTTTTCCCGTAACAGGGACAGGCAGGATCTCTTCACGCTTCCTGAAAAAGAGCTTTGCGAAATCAGGGGGAAAGAGATTTCTATGGTCTTTCAGGAACCTTACGCTTCCCTCAACCCGCTGCTCAAAATAGGGGGGCAAATCGCCGAGTCCCTGTACGCCCACGGCGAAAAGGACAAAGCCGCTGCGAAACGCAAGGTCCTGGGCATTATAGAAGATCTGGGCCTGGAGGAACCGGAAAAACTCCTGGACGCCTACCCCCACAGGCTTTCGGGCGGCATGTGCCAGCGTGTGATGATAGCCCTGGCCATGATATGCCGCCCCAGGCTCCTTATCGCCGACGAACCGACTACAGCCCTGGACGTTACGGTTCAGACCCAGATTCTTGAACTGATGAAACGGATAAACGCCGAATACGGAACATCCATACTCTTTGTGTCCCATGATCTCAGCGTCATCAGCCGCCTCTGCGGCAGGGTGCTGGTGATGTACGCGGGAAGGCTCGTGGAAGAGGGAAACGCCGGGGAAGTATTCTCCCGGCCTGATCACGAATACACCAGGGGCCTTATAGGCTCCATCCCGGGAAGGGACAGCAAAGGCCGGGACCTGGCGAACATTCCCGGCAAGGTTCCGTCTATCGAGGACAAAAGGCCCCCGGGCTGCCCCTTCGCCCCCAGATGCCGCAGGGCCATGCCGGTCTGCGCCGCCGCTTTCCCTGAGGAACGGGTAACCGGAGAAAACCACAAGGTCCGCTGTATTCCCGAAGCCCCCGGAGGAGGGAGCCATGGGTAAGGCTGATACCTCCCCTATCCTTTCGGTCAAAGATGTTTCCAACGCCTACGTAAGCCGGCGTTACGGCGCTTTCGGAAAAAAAGAAGAAAAGAAGGTCCTTAACCATGTCAGCCTCGAAATAGCCAGAGGGGAACTCTTCGGGCTCGTAGGCGAATCAGGCTGCGGAAAAACGACACTGGGAAAATGCATACTCGGCCTGATTGATTATGAAGGAGAAATCTCCATTGACGGCTTAAAGGCCGGCGGAATGCGGGCAACCCGTTACCAGGGGGGCCTCCTGCGCAGAGCCAGGGCCGTAAAAGTCCAGGCGGTTTTTCAGAATCCTGCGGAGGCCCTTAACCCGGTAATGCGCGTAGGCTGGCTTCTGGAAGAACCTCTCAGGGTGCATAACACCGGAACCAAAGCGGAACGGGAAAAACAGGTGGACGAAATGCTCGACCTTGTGGGCCTGGACCTGTCGTATAAAAAACGAAAACCCCGGGAACTGTCGTCTGGCCAGAAGCAGCGCGTGTCCATCGGCTGCGCCCTTATGCTCAAGCCGAAACTCATCATCGCCGACGAACCTGTAAGCGCCTTGGATGTATCCGTAGGCGCCCAGATCCTGAACCTCCTGCGGAGCCTGAACAAAAAGTTGGGCCTTTCCCTGCTTTTTATCTCCCATGATGTAAACCTTGTTTATTACCTTTGTGACAAAATCGCTGTCATGCGGAAAGGTGAAATCCTGGAACAGGGCAAGGCGGAGGATATCTATTCAAACCCCCAAAACGCCTACACCAGGGAACTGCTGAAGGCAGTCCCGGGACTGTCCGGGCCGCAAAGCTCATAGCCTGCTGAAGCGCGTGTGTACGAGTTGACTGTTGCGTATTTCTATCTATAATATACTTCATAATTTCATACTAAAAGCTGAACAGGTAACCAGGTACAGGTAATAGGTGTAATAAGTAATAAAGAAACAAAAAGGGGATTGTATGAAAATAGGTAACAAGCTCATTGTTATGATTATCGCTCTTACCCTCTCGGGAACCGGTATCCTTCTGGGGACTGTTTTGTACAGTTCTCAGAAACAGATTACCGCGTTAACCAATAATGAGTTGAAGAACCTGGCAAACAATGAAGCCAGCCAGCTTGGATTATGGCTGGAGTCCTTCTTCGGCATCGCAAGGTCTCTGGCGCAATCAATGGAAGCCTATGAAGAGATAGAAGTCCGGGAGCGGCGCTTTTTTTACAACCTTCTGCTTAAACGGATGACAGAGACAAACCCCGAAGTCGCCGCGATCTGGGCCGGTTGGGCGCCAAACGCCTTGGACGGCCTGGACGCCGAATATGCCAACACCCCGGGAACTGACGACAGTGGCAGGTTCATCCCCTACTGGACCCCTACAAGCAGGGGGGCCGAGTTGACTATGCTGGTAGATTACGAAGTCAGCGGGCCGGGAGATTTTTTCCTCATTCCTATGCGGACCGGGAACGAAACCGTCGTGGAGCCCTATTTTTATCTCATTAATGGAACCGATACCCTGATTACTACCCTGGCGGTCCCGGTAAAAAAGAATGGACGGACCATCGGCGTTGTAGGCGTCGATATCGCACTGTCCAAGATTCAGTCCGCCGTAGAATCTATTAATCCCTATAAAGACAGCGCTGCCTCGGTTTTTAGTAACGGCGCCCTTGTGGCAGGCCATTACGATGCGACCCAGCTTGGAAAATCCATGACTACCGCCTATACGTCTGTGGCAGGCGCCTATTTATCCAGTCTTATGAACGCCATAAAAGAAGGTTCCGAATTCGGCTTCGTAAATACCGTTAATATGAGCGGCGCAAAAATGCGGTACGAGGTACTCTCTGTCCCGCTCGCTATAGGCAAAACCCTTACCCCCTGGGCTCTGGCCATAGGGGTCCCCCAGGATGTTATCAACGAGCCGGTTTTCAGGATGCTCAGGGTAAGCATCATTATCAGCGCGGTAATGCTCCTGGTTATAGCCGCAGCGGCTTTTATTATTGCCCGTTCCATCAGCAATCCTCTTAAATACATGGCGAATGTTTTCAACAGCCTTGGAGAAGGGGATCTCACCAAACAACTGAATATAAAACGCAAAGACGAAATCGGGGATATCGCAAAGGTCTTTAACGGGACTGTCGATAAAATCAAAAACCTTGTACTCACCATCAAGAACCAGAGCGCCGCCCTTTTCAACATCGGGAACGAGCTTTCCAGCAACATGACCGAAACTGCCGCGGCGGTCAACGAGATAGCCGCCAACATTCAGAGCATCAAAGGCCGGGTTATCAACCAGAGCGCAAGCGTTGCCGAAACCAACGCCACGATGGAACAGATTACGGTTAACATCGAAAAGCTGAACGGCCTTGTGGACCGCCAGGGTGAAAGTGTCGCCCAGTCTTCTTCGGCTATCGAGGAAATGCTCGCCAATATCCAGTCCGTTTCCCAGACCCTGGCCAAAAACGCCGGCAACGTCAAAGAACTAACGGAAGCCTCCGAAGTGGGCCG
>JAISZE010000043.1 GCA_031269405.1 Treponema sp.
CGGATCCGAACCAGGGATAAACGGCCTTGAAGCCGCCGCAGATGGGGAGGGAATTATCATCACCTTCAGCGCCGGAATGCCTGGGAAAAAGGTGGTCCTCTATCGGAGCGTCCAGCCCCTTAAGCAGACTATGGATCTTGTAGGTGCCGTTATCGTCCACAACGACGCCCCTTCTCCCCTTACCGATTATCCTGTGCCGGGAATTCCCTACTACTACGCGGCTATACTGGAAGAAGACCTGACAAGAGGAACGGCCGGCATCTACCCCGGCAGAAACGCCACGGTGAAAGCAGTTGAAGTGCCTGCGGGCCAGGGCAGGATAGGCCTCGCGGGACCGGACCGGGACATACGGTCCATGCCTTTGCCTATGATCTCCGTAACCGCGGCGGTCCCGGCAACGGACGCCTTTGGGGAAACCCCGGTTCAGGCGGCATTAAGCGCCGAAGCGGCAAAGGCCCTGGAGGACGTTCCGGTATCACAAAAAAAAGCTGCCTCTGAAAAGCAGCCCAGGGCCTTCAGCCGGGATCTCGACGATTCCCCCAGAGGGGGTGAGGACTACGCCCTCAGCGCCGTGGTTCAGGGTTCTTTCGCAAACAGGGATTGGGAAGCCTGCGTGGATGAGCTTAAACGCTACCTCTCGCTGCCCAGGAGCGGCGAATCGGAAGCCAGGGCGCGGTTTTACCTTGGCCAATGCTATTACTTTCTTGGGCAGTTCCGGGAAGGTCTTTTTGAATTCCTCTCTGCCCGGCCTTTCTACCCCGCAGAGTCCCCTGAGTGGATACAGGCGTCTCTTAACGCGCTGGTCAGCGCAGGGTCCTGAGAAGGGCGCGCAGTTCGGGATCAGCCGGAGCCGGGCTTTCAAGAAGCGGCTCTTCCTTTTCCCCCGGAACCAGGAACAGTTCGTCCCCTTCGGTGATGCGGTCAAAGAAACCGTTCCTCCCCAGGGTCCCGGCAGATACTTCCTCATCGGCGCTTTCGATAGTCATAGTTCCCACGATATCCTCAGGAGCATAGACCACGCCGATGCCTTCGTTGAGAATTGCCGCGCTGCCTTTGCGTACAACATGATAAACAGCGCCGTTACTGACCCCGTCGGCACGGCCTTTGTCGATAAGCCCCTGGTCCTGGCGGCGGCTTAAAAGTTCGGCTCTGAACGGCAGGGCCCTGGCAAGCTGATCCACGATGTTCCTGCCGGCGTAACGGAGCCGGTCCCCTCCGGTGCGATAGGCGTTAAAGACCGCAGCCGGGGCGCCTGTACGGGCGACAAAGAGTTCGCCTTTAATGGAAATATCCCTGTCGTTTTCCAGGACCGAAAGAATAAGGAAATAATCCCCCCCTCCTTCCCGGGCGGTCCTGAAGGCTGCCGAAAAAGAAGGTTGCCGCAGTTCCAGGTCCATAGGGGCTATATTCCGTTCATGCACTAAAAGATCTTTTATGTAAGCCGCCCCTGCGGCGCCGACGTCGGCATGTAAAAAAGCCGGCTGGCTGGCTGCGGTAAAAACCGCAATCTGCCAGTGGGGTTTGGAAACAGCTACAGGATCCACGCCCCAGCGGCGGAAAAGGGCGTTCCCAAGAAGGGAATTGTAGGATTCTACCGCGTCGTTCAGATTCTTATCCCCAAGGCCCAGATCCTGCATGAACCTGATCTCTTCAAGAAAACGGGCCGGATAACCCTGAATACGCAGGAGATCGGCGTATTCCCTGCGGTCAGGGGCATAGGGGTTAAGCCTGAGTCCCCGGCGGTATTCAAAAAGGGCCTGTTCCACAAGGTTCCTGGAACGGAAATCCCCGGCCCTGCCGAAATGCCAGGAAGCCCAACTGCTGCGCCGGGGATCCTCCACCCTGGTACTTGATATAAGTAAGTCCTCCAGCGCCGAACGGATGAACTCATCATTAGGGTCCACAACAGCCGCGGTAGAGAGTACGGAAACGGCGTCGGCATTCCGGCCAAGACGCGAATAGGCCATGCCTTTTAGATACCACGCCTGGGCATTATCCCGGTTCCCGGCGATGAGTTCATCCGCAAGACGGGCGGCTTCTTCGTATTGCTCTCCGCGGTAACGGAGAGAAGCCAGAAGGGACCGCGCAGGGGTATAGCCGGGCCGGTAGTACAGGGCTTGTTCGGCGTAATAGACCGCATCGGCAATACGGTTCCCCTGGGAAGCGAGGTAAGAGGCGTAGTAATGGACCCGGTAGTCATCAGGATGCTGAAGGAGAGCCCTGTCAATGTAGGAACGGGCTCCCTCGGCGTCTCCTAGGGAACCCAGCACAAGGGCCAGGGAAATAAGAAGACGCCTGTCGTCGGGGAAGCGGCGCACTGCCTCGCGGTAACGGATGACCGCGTCCCCTGCCCTGCCCTGGGCTATATCCAGTTCAGCAGCGGCGAAAAGGGCTTCCTTGTTATAAGGCTCCCGGCTAAGGACGTCGTTAATGACCTTTGACGCGTCCTCCAGTTTTCCCAGTGCAATGAGGGTAAAGGCTTCCAGGTTGGCCGTCTGCATACTGCCTCGGGCCAAAGTCCGGGCTTTGCGGACCCACAAAAGAGCTTCGTCGAATTCGCCGAGATCATAGTAGCATTCCGCCAGGGCAGCGGTGGCCTCGGCGTGCGCCGGAGAAAGGCGCAGGCATTCAATAAAGGATTCCGCCGCTGTATACCAGTCTTCGGCGATCATGGAATCGAGCCCTTTTTCGTACCAGTACGCAGGACCCGGACTCTGGGCCCCCAGGTTTTTCGGGATCACCCAGGAACAGCAGAGAACACAGAAAAACCAGAGAACATATTTTACGCCCCTTCCCATCACCATGCTCCCTTGCTCCCCTCGTGGACAAAACACGGCAGGCTATTCTTCTTTTCCGTGCAGCACGATTTTTACCGAATTGATCTTGCGGCCTTCCATTTCCTGGATGATAAAATCATGGCCTTCCCAAACAGCCTTTTCGTACTTTACAGGGATTTTCCCGAGGAGGTCGAAAACAAAACCGCCCAGAGTATCGAAATCCTCGACAGGCAGCGTCACGCCTATTTTTTCGGAAAGATCCTCCAGATTCACCCTGGCGTCGCAGAGCCAGGCTCCATTGCCCAATTCCAGAATATCCTCTTTTTCATTATCGAACTCATCCTGGATATCCCCGATAATTTCTTCAAGAATATCTTCCATACAGACAATCCCTGAAACGCCGCCGTACTCGTCAACTACCACGGCGATATGGACCCTGCGGCGCCTGAGTTCCTTGAGCAGCTCGTCGATGTGTTTGGATTCAGGGACAAAAAACGGCTTTCGCGCCAGTTTCCTGATATCGAAGGAATTCTCCTTTACCAGGCTCTTGAGCACATCCTTTACATAGAGAACGCCTATTACGTTATCAATAGTCTCCTCGTAAACCGGAAACCTGGAATGTTCGTTTTCCGTGATCCGGGCAAGATTTTCATCACTTGAAACTTCAGCGGAAAGGAAAACCGTGTCTATCCTGGGAACCATCACTTCCTTGACTGTCGTTTCCGAAAGCTCCACAACACCCTGTATCATCTCCTGCTGGTCGGTTTCCAGGGATTTATAGGTTTTCTTGTTTATATCGCCTTTTTTAAAAAGACTTTTTATCAGCAACGACGGGTTCATAAAATCCGCTCTCCGGCCAGATGGGCCAATATTGTTTCCTGCAAAGCGAGCATAGGCTCCCCGGGTTCGTTGGTTTTGTGATCCTTCCCGTCAAGGTGCAGTATGCCGTGAACCAGGAGGCGGCGCAGCTCTTCGTCCGCAGTTACCCCAAAAAAAGCGGCGTTTTTCTCAAGGGTTTCAAGGGATACCACAATGTCCCCGGGAACGCAGCGGACGCCGCCCTTCCTGTCCTCCACGGTTCCCCCAAGAACAAAGGAAAGTACATCGGTAGCTTCGTCTTTGAGCCGGTATTTGGCGTTAAGGGCTTTGATATAGTTATCCCCGCAGAAAAGCACCGAAAGATCCCAGTTTGTCCTGCCCAGGTAGTTAAGGACTTTGAGGATAAAGGATTTAGCCCGCCCTTTCCAGCCAGGGAGGGGAACCTCTTCGGCGCTGAAATCGACACGGTTCATTTCCCGGCTCCCTGGTTCGGATACTCTATCCGGGAATGATAATACCCCACCAGAACCCGGACAAAGGCGTTTTTAATGGTTTCAAGATCCTTGAACGTCAGTTCCGAACGGGCGAGCTGGCCGTGTTCCACTTTGGCGTTGATAAGTTCCTGTATGAATTTCTCCAGCCTTGCGACAGTCGGCTTGTCCAGGGTCCTGACTGCGGCTTCGCTCATGTCCGCAAGCATGACTACCGCGCTTTCCCGCGACCTTGGAGGGGTTCCGGGATACGTGAAATCTTCCATGTTGACCGGGGACTTTCCGTCGGCGCCTTCCTGTTTGAGGGCTTTGTTATAAAACCAGGTGATCACCGAATTGCCGTGGTGTTCCCCGATAATGTCGATCACTTCCCTGGGCAGCCCCAACTGCCTTGCTTTTTCAAGCCCGAATTTCACATGGCTACGGATAACCGTAGCTGAAAGCCTGGGGGCTATATCATCATGCCTGTTATAATCGGTTTGATTTTCCACAAAGTACTCGGGGTTTTCCATTTTGCCCAGATCGTGGTAATAGGCCCCCACTCTGGCAAGGAGGGCGTTGGCCCCAATGTCCTGGCACGCCGCTTCAGCAAGGTTCGCTACCATAATGGAATGGCTGTAGGTTCCGGGAGCGGCGGTAAAAAGGCGCCTGAGTATAGGGGCGTTGAGATCCGACAGCTCAATGAGCCTGAAAGCCGTAGCGGCGTTAAGGGCGTGCTCCAGAGGCGGGAGAAAGCCCAGAACCAGCATCCCCGAGGCGAGGCCGTTAAAAGCCGCCCAAAAAAGGACCCCAGGGTACGCCCCTGCTGCGGCGCGCTGGCCCAGAAGCAGGGCGATCATAGCGACGCAGTTGGCCGCCGCGATAATAAGCCCTGCCCTGATAAGGTCCATACGCTTCTGCGCCCCCTGGAGGACGAAAGAGGCCGCCACCCCGGACACCAGGGCAAAAACATACGAAGGGGTGTCGTAGGAACCGGTAAAGAAAGCGCCTAAAGGCAGGACCATACCCAGGACAAGGGCAAGCCGGGGACCAATCAGGATAGCAGGGAGCATGACAACCAGGGCGGTAGGAATCACCAAGGAACTCACAATGTAATCGGAACCGAATGGGAGGTTCCGGGCCAGTACCGCGCCTAAAATATAGAGAGCCGAAAGGGCGCAAATAAGGTAGGCTTCGGAGTTCGTGAGGCTCCTGCCCTGTATCTTCCTGTTGCAGTAAAAAGCCAGGAACATAAAAATCAGGAAAAGGAGGAGGATCTGGGACAGAATATTTCTGACGTCATTTCCCGGAAGGGACAGGTTAAGGGCCCGGAGTTCCATCATTTCTTCTTCGGTAATAATAAATCCCTTCTTTATGACCCGTTTTCCTCGTTCGATGTATTTTATCACCGGTTCTGTTTTCGATTTTGTTTCAATCAGCCGCTGGACTGTTTCTTCAGGCGAATAAAAAACATTTTCTGATATAAAAGGCAGCAGCAAGGCGGGGACTGCGCTGACAAAGGCGGCTGAAAAGGAACCTGCCGCGATCTGCCGTTCAACGGCTTCCCCGGTTTTATCCCTGGTTATAATAGCGGCGTAAGCTATCCGCTCCCGCTCTATACGGGAATTCTGCTGGCGGATAAGTTCCACAACATCGCGGTTGAGCTTATCAAGCCCGGTTTGAGGTATTGAAAAGATCCCTTTTTCCAGGACAGCGTTCAGAACCAGTTCTGCCTGATCTAGGATCTCCTGAAGATCCGGCGCGTTGTACAGGGTATCCAGCGCTTCTGCGGTAAAGGTCCCGGGGAATTCATCGTGGATAAGCTGCATGTATTGTTCCCGGGACAAACCGCCGTCCGCCCGGGACGCCGCAAGAACAGCAAAACGTTTCCAGTTGTTCCGTATCTCTTCCGAAGCCTTTCCCGAAAAATGAAAAACCGCAGGCACCTGGCGTTCCTGGGCTTCCTGCCTGAGCCGGGTAGCCTCTTTGTCCTCATAGGTTACCGCCTGATCGGCGGTAACATCCCGATCCGCTACCTTGCCTGCCTCGAAATCCTCCAGATCCCCTGCGCCGCCTCTATTGGAATTGATGTTCGCCAAAACCACTGCAAGGGTAAAGAGAAAAGCCCCCACTGCAGCCAGAGCAGGACCGGTCCGGAAAGAAAAGGGGATGGCCTTTTTGATCAGAGCAAACAGCTCCCGGGAATTAGGCTTTTTCTTCATTGTTATCGTAAGCCTGTATTATCTTTTTGATGAGAGGGTTCCGTACCACATCGCTGGTGTGGAGCCAGGCGAAATAGAGGCCTTCCACGCCTGAAAGTACGGAGACCGCGTGGAGAAGCCCCGAGTCGGTACGCCTGGGCAGATCTATCTGCGTAGTATCCCCGGTAATCACCGCCCTGGCTCCCTGGCCGATGCGGGTCAAAAACATCTTCATCTGCTCTTTAGTGGTATTTTGGGCTTCGTCAAGGATAACCACGCAGTCATTAAGGCTCCTGCCCCGCATATAGGCCAAAGGGGCGATTTCTATAGCCCTGGTCTCTTCCATACGGTGAATAACTTCATAAGGGATCAGGGATTCCATGGCGTCATAAAGAGGCCTGAGGTAAGGGTTGATTTTCTGGGCCAGGTCCCCTGGCAGGAAACCCAGGCTTTCCCCGGCTTCCACTACCGGCCGGGTAAGGACCAGCTTCCGCAAATTTTTGGAGAGCACCAGGCGCAGGGCTTCGGCAATAGCGAGGTAAGTTTTTCCCGTTCCTGCAGGGCCGATACAGAAGGAAATGTCATAGGATCTCATACCCCTGATATAAGCGGCCTGGTTCCTGCCCCTGGGGTACACCCGGCTGAATCCGTGGGGAATATGAATGATAGTTTCTTCTTCAGCCGGAACACCTGTGCCGGTGAGGGCCCGGACATATTCAGGCGAAGGGTTCTCCCCTTCCCGGACCAGGGCAATAAGATTGTCCATCACTGACTTGAAACGCCTGACACCGGCGTCATCCGCTCCTTCCAGGCGTATTTCGTTGCCCCTGGCGGCTATGCGCCCTCCAAGAGATCCCTCAATTACCTTGAGGTTTCCGTCATTGGCGCCGCAGACTCCGGACAAAATATCCCGGTTGTCCAATACTATCGTTATACCTTCGTCCAAACATACCTCACCTGCTCAAGTCTATGACCCTGAAACAGGGAAGTCAAGGTGCTAAAAACGCCGGACTGTATACGGCTTACCGTATCAGCATGGCGTCGCCGTAGCTGAAAAAACGGTAGCCCTTCTCCACGGCTTCCCGGTAGCTTTCAAGGATCAGTTCCCTCCCGGAGGAAGCCGCGGTTCCTGCTGATGTAAAAGCTTCGGCTTTTGCATCAGTGAAAGCCGATACAAGCATGAGCAGTGTCGAGCCTGGGGTGTGGAAATTGGTAAAAAGCTGATCCACCACTTGGAAGCGGTAACCTGGGTAGATGAAAACCGAGGTCGTCCCCTCCCCCCTCATAAGCCCTCCCCCTGAAGCGGTCCGGGGATCGGCACGCCACGCCGACTCCAGGGTACGGACGCTGGTGGTGCCTACAGCCAGGACCTTCCGGCCTTCGGATTTGGCTTTCTCGATCATAGCCGCCGCGGTTTCGCTTATGCAGTATACTTCCTCGTGCATAACATGCCCTTCGATATCTTCTGTCCGTACAGGGAGGAACGTTCCCAGCCCAACATGAAGGGTGATAAAAGCGGTTTCCATTCCGGCTTTCTCAAGATCATCAAGGAGTTCCGGGGTAAAATGGAGCCCCGCTGTAGGCGCAGCGACGGAACCGGTCTCTTTTGCGTACACGGTCTGGTACCTTTCGCTGTCCGTTTCACAATCACCGCGTTTGATATAAGGCGGCAGCGGGATATGGCCGTGGAGATCCAGCCAGGCGTCGTCTACAGGGCGGCTGAAACGGAGGACGCGGTAATCGCCGTCAGCAGCGGTGATTTCCCCGGCAAGGTCATCGTCAAAAAGATAGCGGCTCCCGGGGTGCCGGCGCTTTGCCCGCCGGACCATGACACGCCAAAGAACGCCGTTCCCGGAAACACCGCCAGCCTCGGCCATCCGGTTAAGGAGGAGGAATTCCACCCTGGCGCCGGTCTTTTTTGAGACACCCTGAACACGGGCTTTGCGTACCTTTGAATTATTGAATACCAAAAGCGTCCCCTTTTCCAGCAGCCCCGGAAGTTCCCGCACCATGCGGTGTTCCCTGACGCCACTCTTCCTGTCCAGGACCATCAACCAGCTTTGCCCCCGTACCCCGGGAGGGTATTGGGCAATGAGGCCCCCAGGGAGATGGAAAAAAAAATCCGATGTCTTCATGAGTTCAAAAAAGAAGGCCCTCCGCCCTGCCCTGGGGGCTGATCTTCAGGTGTTCATAAGCCAGTGCGGTAACCATCCTCCCCCGGGGCGTGCGCTGAAGAAGCCCTGCCTGGATAAGGTACGGTTCGTAGTAGTCCTCCAGGGTATCCACGGATTCGCCGATGGAGATTGCCAGAGTTTCGGCCCCTACGGGACCTCCGTTATAACGCTGGATAATAATGCCTAGAATATCCCTGTCATGGCGTTCCAGCCCGAGGCTGTCTATCTCAAGACGCATGAGCCCTTCTTCCACTACTTTTCTGGTAATACCGGGGCTCTTGCAGTCCTGGGCGAAATCCCGTACCCGCCTTAAAAGACGGTTTACCACCCTTGGGGTCCCCCTGGCCGAGCGGGCAAGCAGAACCGCGGCGCCATCGTCAATAGAGATCTTCAGGATTCCCGCAGAACGCCGCACAATCGCTTCCATGTCCGTATCATCATAGAAGGAAAAACGGCAGGTAATACCGAAGCGGCTTATAAGGGGGCTCGACACGTTTCCCGCCTTAGTAGTGGCCCCTACAAGGGTAAAGGGCCTAAGGGGGATGCGGATGGTCCTGGTGCTGGGCCCCTGGCCGATAATCCAGTCCAGTTCGTAATCCTCCATGGCGATGTAGAGCATCTCTTCGATGGCAGGTTTCAGCCGGTGGATTTCATCGATAAAAAAAACCGTCTTAGCCGTAAGGGTGGTCAGTATCCCCGCAAGATCCTTGGGTTTATCCAAAGCAGGGGCGGATGTTACTTTGAATTCCGATTCCAATTCGTGGGCCACCACCTGGGCCAGGGTAGTTTTCCCCAGCCCCGGGGGGCCTGTCAGGAAGAGGTGATCCAGGCTTTCATTCCGTTCTTTCGCGGCGCGGATAAATACCGAAAGATTTTCCTTCATCTGCCGCTGGCCCAGGAATTCCGCCAGCCTGTAGGGGCGCAGCGCCGTGTCCCTGTCATCTTCTTCCAGAGGTTTTTCAGGATGCAAAAGCCCGCCGGGAACGGATCCGGCCTCTAAACCGGGAACCCCTCCTCCGGGGCTTTCTCTTTTTTTCGCCGCCATAGCGCTTCCCCAACCTGCCGCCTAAACCGATCCGCTGAGGTATACAATAGCCTGCTTAAAAAGCAGCTTTTCCTTTTCCGCCGCGTCCATCCCGGGAGCAAGCTCTTTTTCGGCTTTCCCCAGGGCTTCAGCAGCGTCGCGGCGGTCGTACCCCATCTCCACAAGGGCGCCGATTAAGTCCCCATAGGGGCCTGCCGCTTCAGGAACGCTTTCCGGGGCGGCGAGTTTCCCCCTAAGGGCGAGGATCATCTTCTGGGCCGTCTTTTTCCCCAACCCCGGCACCGCTTCCAGACGGGCCAAATCCCCGGCTTCCAGGGCTTTTGCCAGATCTTCCCAGCCAATGCCGCCCATTATCTTCAAGGCGCCTTTGGGCCCTATTCCTTCAACCTTGAGAAGCTCCAGGAACATAGTCCGCCTCTCGGCGTCCGCGAACCCGTAAAGCTTCATCTGATCTTCCCTATGGTACAGCCAGGTATAAAGGCGGCCTTCCCTGCCCGCCTGGGGCAGTTTCACGGAATCGATGGCCGGGACAGCGATTTCCCATTCCACCCCGCCTGTGAGCACATAAACGCTGTCCGCTGTTTTTCCGGTAATAGTTCCCTGGATGCTGTTGAACATGTGGTAAGTTCCCTAACCCTCTTAGGCCAAAGATCCCATAGGGTCCCAGGGTTTGAGTACAACAGGTTTCTTTTCCAGGGCCTTCTGTTCCTCAGCGGTAAGGTATTTTTTGTCCACTACCACCTGGTAGACGTATTCGCTGAACCAGTCGTCGGACATGCGGAACCAGCCTTTTTCGCCCCGTTTGTCGCCCCAGCTATTTTCCACTTTCCAGCGGTTGGGTTTACCGTCCACCACATTAACGCCGGTGAATACCATGGCGTGGGTCATAAGGCTTTCGCCGTAATCCAGACGCGACGCCTTATCCAGAGGGAAGGACGTGCCGAAGATGCTTTCAAAATCGTAGGTATCCATACCCATAAGGCCGTGTTCCGCGTCAAGCATCTGGTGCACATCAGTACCGAACCAGACCGCCTCGCCGGAAGTAAGCTGGGCCAGGGCGGCCCGTTTCAGGTTTTCCACCGGCAAGTTGAGGTAGTGCACCGGCCTTCCGCCTGAAACGTTGCCCAAATACGCCACGGTAAAGGTATCGTAGAAAGCCTTGTCGGCAGTAGGGGAATTGATAAGGCTTACATAGTTCTCGAATTTCCGGCCTATATAGTTATGATAAAACTCCAGAGGCGTGATATTGAGGTCCCTGGTAAACCTGCCGCGGTTAACGCTTTTGCCGCCGCCCCCCCCCGCTTCTTTCCCTTCCCGGCCCCGGCATTCAAAGTCAAAACGTTCAGGCGGAAGGCCGAATGCGACGCAGAGCATCCGGTAAATAGTTTCCAGCATGGCGTCTTTTTTCGCAAAAAGGGCTTCCCGGCTCAGGCCGGCTTTCCAGGCATCCCGCAGATCCCTGGCGTATTCACGGGCCTTCAGGGTGAGGAATTTGTTGATCCTCTGGCTCGCGCCGGAGTGGAAGGACTCAGGCATTACGGTCTTGGGGACCACGCCGTGTTTTTCAGCCAAAGCCATCACCATGTCCCACTGGCCTCCGTCGGAAAAGGAAGATCCAAGGAGCCAGGCCAAAAGCCGGCTGTCCCGCGGCTCGTCCAGGGTATCGAGGATGGAATTCAGAAAAAAATTGGCCCTCTCGAATTTGTCCCAGAAAAAAAGATACGCCTGGGACAACTCGAAATCGTCAAGATCGCATTTTTTCATCACCTCAAGGCGCATCAGGTTGGTTGCCGCAAAAAGCCAGCACCTGCCTGAGGCGTTTTGGGCGGTAATTTCCCCGGCGTTGAGTTCGTAGGAAAACACATTGGGAGTATTAACCTGGCCCTGGTAGGCAAGCGCCGTACCGTCTATGCCCGATTTTGTCACGCTGTTCATGCGTAAGATATTCTCTTTGCTGCCAAGAAAAGCCCTCCTGAGGGAATCGCATTTTTCTATGGAAATATCCTGATTCATACCGCGCTCCGTATTATTTGAATTTGAAACACCCTTGAGTATAAAAAAAACACGGCTCCCTGGATAGACAGCCTCCGGGCGGCTTTGTAACCCTGCGGATCAGAAGGCTTTACTATGCGCCGCGCAGACCGCCGCTCCCAGGGCGTCCGCGGAATGATCGGGTTTGGGGATTTCCGGGAGCCCCAGGAGGAAGCGGACCATCTCCTGGATCTGGAACTTGTCCGCCGAACTTTCCCCGACTACCGCCTTCTTGATGGCATTAGGGGTAAGCTCCAGCACGGGAATTCCCTTTAGGGCCAATGTCATGCAAAGGACCCCCCGGGCTTCCCCTACCGCCATGGCGCTGGAGACATTCCGCCCGAAATAGAGATTTTCGATAGCCGATTCGCAGGGCTTATAAGTATCAAGGATTTCGCAAAAAGACTGATGGATAAAAAAAAGACGTTCCGCCCTGGGACGGTCCGCCTTGGTTTCTATGCAGCCATGGGCTATGTAATGGAGCGTATTGCCCGCATAATCCACTATCCCCCAGCCGGTGGACGCAAGCCCGGGATCCACGCCGATGATGCGCCGCACCGCTTTACTCAGCAAAAACGTTCACTCCGCCTCGAACCCGTCAGGAATATTGATGTTGGAATAGACGTTCTGAACGTCCTCGTTTTCTTCCAGCCTTTCAATGAGCTTAAGGACCTTGCCAGTAGCGTCGTTATCCAGCGTGACCGGCGCTTCGGGGATCATGCTGATCTCCGCGCTGGTAGTCTCGAAGGATTTGCTTTCCAGGGCCTTGACTACAGGCTCAAAATCGTCAGGCGAGGAGCTTACCTCGATGATCCCGTCTGAAGCAACCACGTCCTCGGCCCCCCCCTCGAGGGCCGCTTCCATTACCTGGTCTTCGGTATACTTTTCGCCGTCAAGGGTGATAATTCCCTTACGGGTAAGGAGGCGGGAAACCGAACCGGATTTAGCCAGCTCGGCGCCGGCGCGGGTGAGGATATTGCGCACATCCGCAGCCGCCCGGTTCCGGTTGTCGGTCATAACCTCGATAAGAACAGCCGCTTCGCCCAACCGGGCTTCGTAGGTCAGTTCCTCGTAGTTAACCCCTTCAAGTTCACCGGTTCCCTTCTTTATTGCCCTGTCGATGTTGTCCTTGGGCATGTTGGCCCCCCGGGCTTTCAGGATAGCTGTTCTGAGCCGCGGGTTTCCTTCAGGATTGCCCCCGCCCATTCTGGCGGCAATGGAAATTTCCTTGATAAGTTTGGTAAACATCTGGCCCCGCTTCGCATCAGCGGCGCCTTTCGCGTGTTTAATAGTCGCCCATTTACTGTGGCCCGACATAGATTATTCTCCTTGAAATTAAAATACAGATAAACTGGAAATTTAGATTATCACATTATTCATCAAATGGGAAGAGGTTGAATACTGATTTACAGCTCCGGGACTGCGAAACCGCGTTTCAAAAGGACAATACACAGCCCGCTAAACACCGCTGCGGGCGTTGAACGGGCTGTAAGCGCCGGAATAACAACGCCTGCCTGCCTAGAATTTGCCCTTCTGGACAGCCTTTTCGATAGACTCCTGAACCAGCCTGGTATACCAGTCATAGTTGAAAGGCTGCTTGGTCCTGACCACCGGCTTAATCTCCGCTTCCAGCTTGTCATGGCAGGCTTCACAAAGATCCCTGTGGGCCAGATGGAAGGAATTCCGGTTAGAAACCGGCAGTTTAATCTCCCCACTGCAAACATCGCAATAAAGGCTTCTCATATAAACTCCTTTGGCGTTAATTTTATTAATTAATGATTGTTAAAGGATAGTATTACCGAAAATCAATCATTAACGATATAAAGTATACTACAAGAATAAAAAAAAGTCGAGGGGGATATGATGACAAATGAAAAATTCAACATAAACGGCGTTGAATACGGACCGGAAAAGGTTCTGATTATCGCGGAATTAGGAACATCCCACGGCGCTGATCCGGCTAAGGCCAGGGAACTCATTGCCGCAGCGGCAGAAGCAGGGGCGGATTGCATTAAATTCCAGATTGTCTACGCCCATGAGATCCTCCACCCCAACACCGGGGAAGTCGCCCTCCCGGGAGGCAGGATCCGCCTTTACGACCGCTTCAGGGATCTTGAAACGGACCCTTCGTTTTATGCCCTTATGAAGGAAGAAGTGGAAAAGCGGGGCCTTCTCTTCCTCTGCACCCCTTTCGGCATTCAGAGCGCCAGGGAACTGAAAGCCCTTGGGCCGAAATTCATCAAAATCGCCTCTCCTGAACTGAACCATATCCCGCTGCTCAGGGAAGCAGCCTCATTCGGCCTTCCAACGCTGCTTTCCACAGGGGTTTCCAGGCTAGGGGATATTGAAAAGGCCCTGGAAACCCTGTCCCCCCTAGGGGAAAGTCCGCACGTATGCCTGCTCCATTGTGTAACCGCCTATCCGGCGCCGGAAAAAGACTATAACCTGAGGATCCTCAAGAATCTTGGCGGAATTTTCGGCCTTCCCGCAGGGGTCAGCGATCACAGCATGGATCCCTGCCTGGTACCGGTTCTGGCAACTGCTATAGGCGGAGCGGTAATTGAGAAGCATTTCTGCCTTTCCCGGGACGATCCGGGCCTGGACGACCCCATTGCCCTGCCTCCTGAAGCCTTCGCCCGAATGGTCCGGGAAGTGCGCAGGGCCTCAAAACAGGGGCCGGAAGAATCTTTCAAGGCCGTATACGAGGAATGGGGGCAGGAAACAGCGGAAGCTGTGCTCGGAGACGGCGTAAAACGCCTGGCGCCTTCGGAAAAGGCCAACTACGAAAGGACCAACCGTTCAATCCACGCCTTAAGGGACATACGCGAAGGGGAAATTATCGGTAAAGATATGATTGCGGCGCTTCGTACGGAAAAAATACTCCGTCCCGGCCTTCACCCCTCGTGGGAAGACAGGATTTTGGGCAGAAAAGCCCGGAATTTCATCCCTTCAGGGGAAGGCATACGCTTTGAGGATATTTAGGCCTTCCCTGCAGGCATTTCGGAAAAAAATACCCTCTACTGGTTGCCAATTTCGAATATTTGTATAGAATTATTATTAACATAATAAATCAAGGTGGATAAGAAAAAAATGGCTACAATGCCTACGGGATCAGCACAATACCTCGCACGCTTCAGCGAGCAAAGCATCGCATGCAGCCAATACGCATTGAGCAAACTCGGGCTGGACAGATCCCACTGTTTTCTTAAAATCGAGGAGTATGTCATACTCTGCGTACCTTTCCAGTTGGGGTTCAAACGTTCCGTCTTTCTCGCGTCCCTTTCCAAGCAGGAACTCACCTTTTTCCAGCGTTATGTAAACGGCATCGTAGGGCTTTCCATCGCCCTCAACCCTGAAAGCAGGCCGGAACCTGTCAAATTTTTCATCCGCTGCAGCCTGACCACCATAGGCCAGATGAAAGGCCGTGAAAATGTGGGGCTTTTTGTGGTTGATTATAAAACCACTCCTGATGAGATGATCGTCATGCTGGGAGGGTTTCTGGAAACCCAGGACAAGATCAAGACCCAGTTCGAGGATTACGGCAAAAAGGCGGTAAAGATAACCCCTGAGGCCGCAAAGATCATGGGGTACAACATGTACGCCACCATTATGGAACCTGACAAGGAGGCCCGGCGCATCCAGATTTTCAGCATCTCCAGCAAAAACGTGGAGCATCTGGAAGCGATAAAGGCGCCGGCAAGGGCGCCGGGAACCGCCGTGGCCTATCAGTTTTTTTTCAAAAAATTCCGGGTATCAGCAGCCGGAACCGTCGTCGAATCTGCTGTCCTGCCCCAGGGCATCGTGCGCACTATGGCAAACCTGAATTACAGTCCTGAACTGGTGGAAATACTTGATGACTACTGGTATGCTTGCAGGGCTAATCCTTCCGCGGCTTTAGGACGTTAAGAGAGACATATCATGGCAGCATTCATCGAACCCCGTGTTTTAAAAGGCTTCAGGGATTTCCTTCCCCCCGCGGAAATTGCCCGGAAGGATCTGGTGGAAAAAATCGAAAACTCCTTCCGTTCCTTCGGCTTTGT
>JAISZE010000048.1 GCA_031269405.1 Treponema sp.
ATTATAAAGTATACACTATATACGGGAGGGGGGGGGGGGGGGGGTAAATAGGAACTACGGGCAGAAATTGCCCGCCAAACCGCCCAGCCGGGCAACAGGCGCGGCAAAAGGTTTGGGGCAGGGTATATCGGGACATAGACGTCATGGTTCTTCCTGTATAAAAAAGGTTACAGTTAGCTCTATATAACTACAACTATAAGTGTTATACCCTGCTAATATTTAACCTGTCAAGCGGTTTTTCATTTTTTTTAAGTTTTTTTCCGAATTTTTGTAAAAAAACGGGATTTTTCAAAACAGGGGCTAAAGAATTACCCCCGGGCGGCGCGGACAGACAGGGACAAGTAACAACCCCGCCCTAAAAGCGGGGTATTAAACCCCTTCGGCACGAATAACTTGGCATTTCGATCAAAAAATCCGTATTTTCCGTGCGGTCCATGCTTGATTTTTGTATTCTATGGCTTTGCCGACAGTACCTAAACCTTCTTTTCCAGTTTCCTCAAGGCCGTAAAGGCCGGATCCGCAGGGTAACGCCAGAATTCGCTTTTTCCCTTGCAGACAAGGGCGGTCCCCTCTCCTTCCAGGGAGCCCACCCCGTTGTCCAGGACGGTCTTTTCGTATGGGGCAAAGAGGACGCCGTAGCGTAGGGTCCTGCGGCTTCCGGCGCTTACGGTAAAGGTGGCCGGCGTGTCCAGTACCTTTTTGACCTGCCTGGCGTAGTCAAGGCCCTGGGCATAGGCGGCGATGGAATTCTCCGTGCCCAGGCAGTAGGTAAGATCCGTACCTCCCTCGTAGGGCGCCCAGGGGGTAAAGGGGCGGCCTCCGTACTGCATCCAGAGGTTGTTGAACCTGAGGATGATGTCGTCTTCCGCCGCTGCGCCGGGGCCTGGAAAGAAGCAGATATACGCCAGTTTAAGGTGCGGGTTTACCAGCGAGGACCAACCCAGGGGGAGATTCTCCCCTATGCGGCCTGCGGCGTAATCGGTATAGCCCACAGGGCCGGGCACCCGGGAGATGTCAACAACGCCGCCCTTTGCCAGCGGCGCGGCGCTGAGGGACGGGAATTCGGCTCCTGGGATAAGCCGGGTAGTGGGATCAAATTCGCTCCCAAAAGGGGCGGTTATCCAGGCGTCCGCCGCAGCGCTGTACCTACAGCCTTCGGCAAGGAAAGGCGCTCCAACGGTATTATGCCAGGCTGAACAAATTTCAAGGTCCCGGTTTCCTTTGTTCTCAATAGAAAGGCTCATATAATGGACATTCTGTTCCCTAATGACAGCGTCTATTTTTCTGAAGCAAAGAGGCAAAACGGGGCTGGGGCTTTCCATGGTTGAAAGGGCCCAGGCGGCGCCGGTCTCGTCGTCAACGCCGCTTTTCCTGAACTGCCAGGCAAGATTGGCGGTCCAGCCGTGGGGAGGCATATTCACGCCGTCAACACTGTGGCCGGCGCCGAAGCTGGGAGCGCAGGGAAAACTCCCGGCCAGGTGGTACAGCAGATTGGCTTTCCAGAAAGCGCCGTCCTCGGCGTCCCTGAAAGGTTTTCCCGAATTGGACCTGAACCAGGGGAGCCAATGGGCGTTGATCCGCCGCTTTTCTTCTATAAACGATAACTCGGGAACCATACCCCCTATATCGTCCACCATGACCCGCAGGCTGTTATGTTCAAGGACCGTGGCCTCTCTGCCTCCCGATTCAACCAGTCGTAAAACAGTAACATTCGAAACTTCCGCCATAGCCGCCTCCTTAGGTGAGTATATCATATTTTTTTCGTTTGTGGGAGAGAAAAAAGAAAATCTGCCAGCGGTTTTTCCCACCTGGAGGACTTTTCTCCTTCCGCAAGAAAACGCCGGTAGAGGGAAAGCATATAATCCCGTATCGTTTCGCCGTCTTCGCCTAATACGGGGTCTCTTGAGACAGGGTCTCCTGAGACGGGGTCTCTTGAGGCAAAGAGCCGGGAACAGAAGTATTCTCCTTCTTTAGGAGGGAAAAGGGACGGGTCAAACCGGGTCATAGCGTACATTGCCGCAGGCACGCAGTTGACGCTGTGCTGCTTCACATAGAGCACCGCTTCGGTGATGGCCAGGCTTCCCCGGCGTATCTCTTCGATCTGGGATGCGAAGGTTTCCCCTCCCCCCAGGCGGCGGAGGATATCCCTGAAGAGGGTATAAGTCCGTATCACTACCATTACATGGAGGCTGGGGATGCACATAAGGTGGGGGTCGAAGGCGTGGATCACAGCGAACCTGGGCCGCGCCACGTAGAAGGGCCGGGCAGTAGTGGAAAAACTGAGGCTATATACCTCAGCGGCCCTTTCGTAAAGAGCCCCTATGGAATCAAGGATTTCCCTTGCCGGTTCCAGGGCGCGCCTTTGGTAATGGCGGAACAGGAAGCCGATGGTCCTGATCCAGAAGGCTACGAAATCGAGGTATACCGTTACTTTCCCGGGGGTAAAGGGGATTTTTTCGTCCAAAGGGTGATCCGCCTGGGAAACAAGATACCCCCCGAAGAATGCCGCCTTGTACTGGAGGAGGAAAAAATTCTTTAAAATAGAAAGAAAACACCTGAGTCCGTTTTTCCGCAGAGAGGGATTCAGCAGTATCCGGGCCGACACAAGCGCGGGAGATTCCCGGCATACTGTTCCAGACTGTTTACGCTGTTTGTTCCCTGTTCCTGCCATAGACGCTCCCTGTTTCCGCGCGGTAAAAGCACACATTCTTAGAGCGGGGCCGCCGATTCCTCGTTCTTGTTAATCGTAGCCGCGAAGATGCTGTTGAGCAGCCCCAGGAAGGCGGACAGGGAGAAGAGCATTTCGATGCCTGTTACCTGCCAGATCCAACCGCCCATAAGGGCG
>JAISZE010000059.1 GCA_031269405.1 Treponema sp.
CCCTCCTTCCCCAGTCCCCCATAGTACCCTACCAATTCCGGGTCCGAGGGCAGTTGGATAAAACTCCCGTCCACGGCCATCAGCCTGAATCCCCGCCACTTCTCCCATTCCTCATGGTATGAACCGGTTACACTCGCCTGAAACAATTCCTGGAGAGCCTCCCATTTGATCTTTTGCCGGGCGGCGCTGAAAGCTTGCTGGCTCATATGGATATACGCTTTCCCTATTCGCGGGAAAAATCGTTCCAGCGCGTTTTGGGAGCTTGCTTTTACCATGCCTACTATGAAATAGATTAATTCCGCAAAGGTCATTTTCTGTTTCCGGGTGAAGTCCTGGACCGTTTTCTGGCTCTCATCTCATAGGCTTTTTGTCTGAGCAATCCTATCAACGTTTCAACACAGTTTTCCCCCCATGATTACCCTCCTGTTGGTTAGTATAGCATAATTTTCAGCCTTGGTGAGCTTAATTTGTTGACAGTGGGTTCCCTGGGAGGGTTCTGTACTCCAGTTCTTCGATTAGTTTGAGGTTTTTATCCTCCGTAAAATCATTTACCAGGTCTATGAAACAGCGGCGGATAGCGGTTTCATTAATGCTGCCGCCGTAATCGATGATATTTTGAAGTTTTTTACGGTACTTATTGATACTGAGGTTCATTAGTGCCTGTATTTATCCCCTTCAAAACATATCACAGGGGAAACCCTTTGTTAAGCGTAATCCGGCCCGGACAAGCACGGACTGGCCGCCATTTGAAGCGGCTGGGAGTTGTCGAGCAGGGTGTTTCGCAATTAGCCCATAAGTCAGTGTATCACGAAACGGAAGCCGGTTGAATAGATAGGTACATACTGGATACTTCTATCTGATAGAACAAACATCAATAATATTGGCGGGTACATCGTGAAATAAAAGCGCCTGCCCTGTCCGGGAGGTCTCCTCCGGCAGGGCAGGCTGATTTAGCTGCAACAGCACCTACTGGCTAATATCGCTGCCGAAGTACTTTATCGAGAGTTCCCGTAACTTGCCGCTGTCGATAAGCTTTTGGAACACAGCGTCAACTTCAGCTTTGAGTTTTTCACCCTCAGGGCTCCGGGGAAACACGAAATAGGACTTGGGGTTTTGGAGTTTTTCCTGTTCCCCCTTGGGGAGCTCTACAAAATCAACCTCAATGCCGAATTCCCTGGTGCGCAGATTTTTGGACACCTCTTCGGTAATGCCGAAATCGGTAACGCCCTGGGAAATATCGATGTAGGTTTTGAGCGCGTCCTGCTGTACCCAGGTTACTTTGATGGGGTTAGAAGGATGGGCGGCGTTGAATTCTTCGACAAAAAGCTGCGGGAATGCGCCGTCAGGTTCTACCACCGTGGTTTTCCCCGCAAGGTCTTCAAAGCCTTTAATGCCGGTTCTGCCTTTGCGCACGATAAAGCCGGTGTTGTTGTAGATGTAGTGGTGCTCCGGGAAAATGTACTTTTCCGCCCGTTCCTGCCGCCAGGAAATGTTGTTCACCCCGATTTGGTAGCGCCCTGAATCAAGGCCCACGAAAATGCTGGGGAATTCCGTCACCTCAATTGAGAACTCGTACTGGGGCAGCAGTTCCGCTACTGCGTGTATCACCGCCTGGTCGTAACCGTCAAGGCTGCCGTCTTCGTTGACCCAACCGTAAGGCGCAGGCATACCGGCTGTCCCAACCTGAATCACCGGTTTGCCCGAAGCGGCTTTCCGCCCTCCTGCAAAGACGCTTCCCCCAAGGGCCAGCACCACAAGAACTGTAAGTAATTTTTTCATCCTTTTCTCCTTATCTTGATGAAATATAGAAATATAATAGAGTTATTCCGAAACTCCGGTTTCCGAACAACTTCTGTTACCAATGCTAATGCCGCGCTTTTCTGTACTCCTCATATTGAAAAATCCCCAAAGGCCGAAATTCTGGAGATAAACTGTTTGGTCCGCTCCTCTTTGGGACAGGCGAAGATGTCACGGGGTTTTCCTTCTTCCAGAATTATGCCGCTGTCAAGAAATATCACATGGCTTGCAATATCGGCTATAAAACTCATTTCATGGGATACGATAATGAGGGTATGCCCTGCCTTGGCTATGTCCCTGATTACCTGGAGCACCTCTCCTATCATCTCCGGGTCCAGGGCGGAAGTAGGCTCGTCAAAGAGGATTATACCCGGTTTAAGCGCCATGGACCTGGCAATGGCCACCCGCTGTTGCTGGCCTCCTGAAAGTTCCGAAGGGTAGTAATCAATGCGGTCTTGAAGCCCTACTTTTACAAGACATTCCCTGGCAAGGTCCTTTGCCCCGGCTTTTTGCATCTTTTGCACTACAATAAGCCCTTCCATTACGTTTTCAAGCGCAGTCTTGTACTTGAAAAGGTTGAACTGCTGAAACACCATGGCCGTATGCCGGCGCACCGAGAGGATTTCTTTTTGGCTTACCCGGGCCATGTCAAAATCAAGGTCCCTGAAGGAAAAGCGCCCTGCATCCGGTTTTTCCAAAAGGTTTACACAGCGCAGCAGTGTTGACTTTCCTGAACCCGAAGGCCCGATGATACCAACCACCTGTCCGGGCTTTACCAGGAGGTTTACTCCCTTGAGCACCTCATTTTTGTGGAAACTCTTTTTTAGGCCTTCAATTTTAAGCACCGGATCGTTCCTTGGTTATGTTTTGCGCGGCCTTTACCGGTCCAAGCCGTTCATTGCGGCGCAGTTTTTTTTCCCATACACGGATCAGTGCGGCGAATACAGCCGTTACGATCCAGTACACGATTGCCAGGGTGATGTACATTTCAAAGAACCGGAAATTTTTCGAAGCCAGCAGTTTTCCTGCAGCGGTCATTTCCACCACAGCGGTAACGAACACCAGGGATGTGCCCTTGATAAGGCCGATAAAAGAGTTTCCCAATGAAGGCAGCGCCACTATTAACGCTTCAGGCAGGATGATCCGCCGCAGGGCCTGGGGCGTGGTCATGCCGATAGAGAGGGCAGCTTCCATCTGCCCTTTGTCCACAGACTCCAGTGCAGCTCGGATGCTTTCTGAAGAATAAGCCGCCTCGTTCAGGGAAAGGGCTACCAGGGCGAAGAGTACCGGCGCTATGCCGTTGACGTTGAAACTGGTACCGTAGTAGCGGTTGACAGCCATAAGGATCATCGGAAGGCCGTAGTAGGTAAGGTAGAGCTGCACCAGCACCGGGGTGCCTCTGGTAAAGGAAACATAAAAACTCGCCAGGGGGCTTAGTATTTTTATCTTCCGTATTTTTATCAGCGCCACCAGGAATCCGATGATAACTGATCCCAGGAAGGAGATAAGGGCGATCTCCATGGTGATGGGAAGGTATTTGAGTATCCTGGGTATCTGGGTGAATACCAGGGGAAAGTCGAAGAGCTTGAGGTTGTTCACATCAGGCCCCTACGCAGCAGGGCCGAAACGGTCCCGGTCATGGGCTTCGTTCCAAATCGACGTATCAGGCCCCAGGCAGAGGATCTGGTAGGGATTGTTTCCATGGGAACCGAGATGATACCCCCGCTTGATGCCGTCAAAGTCCGTGGTGCGGCTAAAGGACGGAATCCGGTAAAGATCCCTGGCATAGTTCCAAAGATTCGGAAAGTCAATGAGCCGGTTCCGGTTGCACCGGAACACCTGATGATACGCAATATCAAAGCGGGCCAAGGTAACCCAGAGGCGTATGTCGGAATCGGTAATACTGCTGCCAAACAGGTAGCGGCTCTTTCCCAGCCGGGTTTCCAGAATATCCAACCGTTTGAAAAGGAGGCCGTAGTTCTTCTCGTACTCCTTCTGGCTCTCTGCAAAGCCGGCCTTGTACACCGCGTTATTAACCTCGTGAAACACCGCTTCGTTGAGCTCGTCAATGTCCTTGCGCAGATCTTCCGGGTAGAGATCGGGCGCCCCTTTCTTGTGGAAAGGCTTCCAGGCAGTTTCCCAGTAATTGCTCAGTTTAAAATAGTCGTTATTCACCACTTTGCCCGACGCAATGTCAATCACCGCAGGCACCGTGGCCCTGCCGGTGTACGCGGGATCCGCTTTCTCGTAAGCCTCGGAAAGGCGGTGTATTTTGAGTACCGGGTCCGCCCCCCCGGGGTCCAGGGCGAATTCCCAGCCGTTTTCTCCCCGTACAGGGTACACTTTTCCAATGCTGATAACCTGGGAACCTCCCGGTTCCCCTCCGGCCAGGCCCAGCAGATTCAGGACAATGAGCTGGCGGTGCGCCCAGGGGCAGACAGCGGACCAAATAAGCCGGTAACGGCCCGCCTCCACCGGAAGCTCCCCTGGTCCTGCTCCAAAGGGGGTGGTAAACCGGTTCTGCTGGCGTACAAAAGCGCCTTGAGCCGTAATTTCATGGGCCGATTCTGATGTGGCTACCATATTCATCTTCCTCTTGTAAATTCTTATAAATTGTATAATCTTACTAGGTAAAAGCTTATCTGTTATCGGACAGTTTGTCAATGATAAAATGTATAAAAACGGTAATCATGAGGGAGGCTGAAACGTATGGAATTCAGATTGATGGCTAAAGCTGATTTCGAGGGTGTTGTGGACCTTATGGTAAGGGTCTTCTTTCATTCCACCCTCTATACCTGGGCGGCAAGGGACGAAAAGGAACGGCTCAAAATCCTTAACGCCATGTTCCGCTTCAGGGTGGCGGGCTGGCTTGAGAGTTCCCTGGAAACCGAACTGGCCCTGGAGGAAGGGCGGATTGTTGCTTCCGCCACCTGGCACCCTCCACAGAATGAAAGCGCAAAACCCGGTAATGCCAGGCGTTCCATGGATGAGGTGTTCGCCGGCCTGGCCCCCGAGGTGGTGGAACGGTGGTCGCAATTCCGGCCTGTTATCGAGGCCCAGGAAAAAAACATTATCCAGCCCGCCTGGGAGCTTGCGCCTATCGCGGTACTCCCGGAAAAGCAGGGCAAAAAGATCGGCTCAGCCCTTATTACCAGGAAACTTGCCGCCCTGGACGCCGCGGGCCTTCCCTGTTACCTCTGTACCCAGGACAGGATCAACCTTGCTATTTACGGTCGTTTCGGCTTCAGGAAGATTGAAGAGATATTGATTGCCCCAGGAGGGCCGGTGAGCTATACTATGGTACGGGAAGCGCCAGCGCCGGTACTCTGTAAAGGCTGAGAGCCTGCCCCTTACTTTTGGTTTTCTTTTTTGAAACCCGTGGAGAACCGTTCCAGAAGGCCTTCGACCTGTTTTTTGTTGTTAATGCCAAAGTTGTCCAGCACCGCAGGCTCGATCTGATCGAAGGTAATGTTGCCGGCTTCAAGCTCGCAGAACATGTTGGCCAGGTAAACAGTGTCCACCAAATCCCGGCGGGCCTGGGGCGCCGAAAGGGGATCGTGGTGGAAACGGATAGCCGTCACCAGACCTTCAGGGAAGTTCCATTTTTCGGCGATAAGGGCGCCTATTTCGGCGTGGTTCATACCGGCTGACAGATCCTCGAAGGTGGAAGCAGGCAGGTTTTTTTCGCTGCAGAAGGTTTTTATTTTGGTCAAAAGATCGGGGTGGACATTGGAGAAGATGATCTTCCCCATATCATGGAGGATGCCGCTTACGTACACATCGTCCAGGAGGTTCCGGTCTTTACGGAAATTCCTGATGAGATTAAAGGCGTAAAAGGCGGTTTTGTAGGAATGTTCCCAGAGGGTCCGTTTGTCCGCCGTATCGTCGCCCAGTATTTTCTGGGTTCCGTATGAGTAGAGCAGGTTCTTGATACCCCGTATGCCGACCATCTTTACCGCTTCGGAAATGCTGTCTACTTTTTTAGCCAGCATATACTGGGCGGAGTTTACGATTTTAAGGAGATCTGCGGTAAGAGCCGGGTCCATGGAGATCTGCCGGGCTATATCGGTCATTTCCGAATTGGGGTCGCTGATGAGCTTCTGCACCATGAGTATGTTTTCCGGGAACTGGGGCAGGGTGTTTACATTGTTTACAATAGTATTGGAAAGGATCGAAAGATTCTCAACCTTGGTCTGATCCAGCGGGATGATTATCTTTGCGATAGTTTCCTTCTCGGTCCCCATGATGTCAAAACAGTCCTCGTCAAGGCCCATTTTCTTGAGCATGAGCACCATAATAACCAGGCCAAGGCCGGCGCCTTCGGAGTCGTCCAGGACCTGGGCCAGGGCGTCTTCCAGATTGGAGTACTGCCGGGACCGGGCCAGCTTGTCGTGGATGCGGATTAACTCGGTTTTAGTAACCGCTACGTTATTCCGGACTTCAATATTGATGATGTTGTTCTTGATCTGAAGGATGAGTTTGATGTAAAGGCCCTTTTCTTTCTGGAGCTGAAGGTAATGGGCTATGTTGTTCAGCGTATTTTCCTTAAAGTTGGACATCCCTTCCTTGTAATCCTCGGGAACGGACAGATCCAGGCCGCGCTCAATAAAGTAAACCCGCTTGGTATTAGCTTTTTTGGCGTTTACCGCCAGCTCCTGGACGCAGTAGACAATGTAATCCTTGAGTTTTTCCTGATCCACTTGTTTTAAAAACACGGCAATAACTTGTTCGATGTAAATTTCGATTTCATGAGGGAGAGTAAAGGTTGTTATTGTCAAGGGAATACCCGACTGTATAGCTTTTTTTACTTTAACCTCGTCGACAACCAGTTCCCGGGTTCCAGACATATATGTTCCTTGCTATAAATTTTTTTCATCTATCTATAATATAATAATATTATTCTTTAAGGCAATAACCGGATTGTATAGATTATCGGCTTTTCCGGGTATATACTTGCTCAAAAATGCGCGAAATATGGATTTCTGAGTTTTTTATTGTTTTGTTTCTCTTTTTGGCCCTTATCCGGGGAAGGATCAAGAAGCTGGCGGCGCTTGCAGGAATTGTTTGGCTTCCCCTGGCAGCTTTCCTCCTCTCAACCGGCCTTTTCCCGGCTTACGGGTTCAGGCCCGAAGTTTTGCCTTTAGCGGCTTTTGCGGGACTTGCGGCGTTACTCCACATTCCTGCCATGATCTCTACCCGGGGCAGGGCAGGGGGGGGTGATTATTTGGAAAAAAAGCCCCCTTTGCCCCTGGCCGCCGGCCTCCTGCTCCTGGCTCTTGCCCTGTATCCAGCTTTCAGGTTTTCGCCCCTGGAGCCCGCCGCCCCGGATTCGGAAGTTCTGGCCTTCACCCTGGAGGATGACGATACAGGGCGGGTTTTTAACATCCGGCTCTACGCCTTTAGGGAACGCGGAAGCTCCCCTCCGCTGCTTGTCCTGGCGCCCCCTGCCTTAGGCGCTGCGGCTCTTGAGGAAGTCTGCGCCGAACTGGCCGGGAAGGGCTTTACGGTCCTTTCTTATACCAGGCGGGACCCGACTTCTCCTGCTGAGTGGTTCAGGCGCTTCCGGGCCTTTAGCGCCGGGACCCGGTCGGCTGCGGCTAACGAGCAGGGCCGGGCCCTGGAAGAGGCAAGCCGGAGGGATATCCTTGCTGTCCTGAGCGGCATAGCCGGGAACCCGGACCTTGGCGGGGGCCTTTCCCTTTTCGATTTGGCCTCTAAAGAGGATCTTTTCTTGGCCGGTTATGATGCCGGCGCTTCCGCCATGGTCCTCCTTGCAGGAAACCCGTCTTTTACCCGGACCTGGCAGGCGGTAAAGGGGATTATCGCCGTAGAAAGCCCCCTGTGGTCCCTTTACCGTGAGGAAGAGCGGGTTTTTGAAACCCTGCCGCCTGGCGCCGGCTGGTTCGCTTCGGTACGGGCCGGCTTGGGCCGCTGGGTCGCTTCCCTTAAGCCGAAAAAAATCGCCGGCCTGGGGGAGATACCCGGCGCTTCTGTCCCGGTTCTCTACCTGGTGTCCGACCGGGCTCTGGAAGCCAAATACCGGGCAAAGTATGAGGCTGTTTTCGGATCCCTTAAAGCGGGAAAAAAACCCGCTGTCCTGGCCGCCGCCGCCGGGGCAGGCCCCCTGGATTACGCCGGGTTCCCCTCAAAATACCCCCTGCTTTCCCGGTTTTTCAACGGCCGCCAGGAGGATGTCTGGAAAGACTGGCAGGCTGCCGGGGGAACCGCCCAGATCATCTCCAATTTTGCCGCTGTCCTCCTTGAAGCCGAAGGGGCAGGCGGTGTTCCGCTGGGAGCCGAACCCCTCCCCCAGGGGATCAGCCTTGAAAGTAACAACTGGAATTTAAAGCCAATCAGGTTATACTAAACCCATGAGCAATACCATGACTACTCGTCAGTTGGACAGGTTTTTCCGGGATCTTCTAGACATTGAAAGTTTTAGTTCAATGGACAATTCTCTTAACGGCCTGCAGGTTGATAACGACGGCAGGGAGATAGGGAAAGCCGCCTTTGCGGTGGATGCGAGCCTTGAGACCTTTAGGCGCGCCGCAGCCTCCGGGGCAGGAATGCTCTTTGTCCACCACGGCCTCTTCTGGGGGCAGCCCCTGGGTCTCGAAGGGAGCCGCCGGGAGCGTGTTAAATTTCTCCTGGATCATAATCTGGCCCTTTTTGCGGCGCATCTTCCCCTGGATTGCCACCCCAGGCTGGGTAACAATGCGGCTCTGGCGGAACTTCTGGACATAGAGAACCCGGAGCCTTTCGGCCTTTACAAGGGGAAGAAAATCGGTTTCAAAGGGAGGCTCACCAAGCCCCTTAGTATCGAAGAAGCGGCGCGGCGCATCAGCTATATGGACCGGCCTCCTCTGGAAGCGTACCCTTTTGGAAAAAAGGAAAGCCAAAGCGCTGCGGTAGTGTCAGGAGGGGGCTCCCATGAAGCCCTCCAGGCCATTGAAGAAGGGGTGGATCTCTATGTTACTGGCGAAATTTCCCATTCAATCTACCACCACATCCTCGAAGGGAAGATCAACTTTATCGCCGGGGGCCACTATTCAACCGAGGTATGGGGAGCCCGCCGGGTCATGGAACTCTGCGCCTCAGAGCTTCACCTGGACGCCGTGTTTATTGACGTGCCTACTGGTTTATAAACTTTGCGGGATATGGTATAGTGGTAGCAATGAAGATAGTTTTTGAAAGGCGTAAACTATTGCCCTTTTCCCTTTCGGCCCTTATCATCCTGGCGGATCAGTTGGTTAAGGGCTTTATTGTAAAAAACTGGCCTGTAGAGGGGACTTTTATCAAAGACCTCTTTGGTAACGGGTTTATCCAGTTTTATCATGTACGGAACCGGGCCATTGCATTCAGCCTGGGGCATAATTTGCCGGAAAACCTGCGGCCCGCGCTGTTCATCGTCCTCCCTGTTGTGGTTTTGGGGTTCCTCTTGTGGTATTACCTGAGTTCACGGGATTTCAAGCCCCCTCAGTTGTGGGCTGTGGCGGGAATTATCGGCGGGGGCTTGGGCAATATCAGCGACAGGATCTTTAGGCCCGATGGGGTGGTCGATTATATCAGCCTCAAGTTTTTCGGCCTCCGGGGAATTCCCCTTCTGGAATGGGAACGGTGGCCGACCTTCAACATCGCCGATGCCAGCGTGGTGGTTAGCTGCATAGTCCTGTTTCTTACTATGCTTATCAGTCCTATAGAACCGGCAAAGACCGGAAACGAGGTTTCATCATGAGCAAGAAAACCAATACCCTTTGGTTCATCCTGGGAGCGACGGTGTTCAACATCGCGGTAACGATTATCTGTTTTGTGCTGCTCTTTGTTGTGTACGCCAAATTCCTGGCCCCTTATCTCCCTGAATCCGGGGCGGCCTGGGGGTTTCCTGTCATCTTTATCGGCGCCATTGCTCTTTCCTTTGTGGTGTACCGGCTGATTCTCAAACAGATAATGAAGCGGGTGGACATGGAAAAGCATTTTGATCCCATTTTCGGGCGCAGGCGGCAGCCTACCCGCAGAGACTAAATCTGCCTGTCAAGTCCGGAGGAGACCCCCCGGACAAGCTAGACGGCCGTCGCCCTCTTTTTCAGACACATTGGCGTCGCCTTTATTGGTGTGACGCCGTGCGTCCGCCCGGGAGCTCCCCGCCGGAGCGTATCGGAGATAGCGAAGGCGGTATCTACAAGCGTTTTTTCCGGGGTTTTCACCGCCTCCGGGCTATCAAAGCTTAAATGCGGGTCAGGTTTAGGGATTTAGTTCAATAACCGTCAGAGAGGGAACGGTTAACGTCCCGCTGGTAGAGTTCCTGGTAGATGTGGCTGCGGGTCTTGAGTTTCTCTTTGATGGGTTTCGCAAAGGGTATGTGCCTCCAGAAAACCCCCCGGAGTTCCTTATCCAGTTTCTGGGTGCCTTCGCTTTCCCTGGTCAGCCAGGTTATGTAATCCGCAATGAAGGTGTCTTTGAGATCCCCTTTGAGCTTCATCTTCTGGAACCACTGGTAGTAGTTTCCGGTAAGGCCTTCCTCCATCCAGTAGTAAGAGGCTTTTTCTCTGGCCACCTGCCAGCGGAGATCCCCTACAGCCGCTAATACGGCAATTTGCAGATTTTTTGGATACATAGGGACAGCGATGCGGCCCCGGCTCGTGGCGCGGTTAAAGCGGTCAAAAGGCTCCCAGCACATGCCGTAGTCCCCGTAGGCCGGGATAAGCACCACATAGGGTATGATGCGGTTAAGCCGGTTTTTGTAGGAACGGCAGAACGCTTCGGGGTCTATGCTTTCTATCCAGTTCATGATTGCAATGACATTTTCCCGGTAAGCCACATCGCTGGGGAGGCTGTGGAAGTATTCGCCCGTGAGGATTGGAAAGTGGTTCCCCTGGCGGCCTATGGTCATCTTCGCCATCTGGCGGACTGTGTCGAATTCGGTATCCAGCGCCTTGGCATCCACAATGATGCTGCTCCCTTCTTCCTCTATTTTGTCCCGAAGCAACCTGGCATCCTGTTCTGCCTGAGAGTAATCCTTAAGGAATACTTCCAGATCGTGGTCGATTTTGAGAAGCGCCTTGAGACATTCCTGGATCTCGCCGAAAACCCGTTTCTGGGACTCGCTGTAACAGGCGTTGATGTCAGGAAGCCCGTCCAGGGGGAAATGTTCCATAATAAGCTGAATTCTGTCAGTGAGTATCTTTTCCTGGTTGACCCGTTCGTCATCTTTGGCCCGTAAAAGGTTTCTGGCGCCGTCGAGCTTGCCCTGGGCTTTTTCCAGGAACTGCTGCAGCCTGACCGCGTTATTGCTCTTTGCCACCTTGACCTCGTCGGTGGTGGAGGTCCGTACTAGTCCGGTTCCTACGGCTTTGAACCATTCATCTAGGTAGTAAACCGGCTGGTTCAGGTAGTTGTTTATGATAATTTTGGCGAAAAAGTTCCTGTTTTCCGGGTCTAGGAAGGTAGGATGAAGCATACCGAACCGGAGAAGGTATTTTTTGGGATCCGTTAGCTTCCCCGGGGCTTTCCGGGCCACATTGACAAGAAACTCCCAGTAAACCAGGATGAACTGTTGCCGGAATACCCCCCTGTCCTTGGGATCCTTGGCGTTGAGGTACTTCTGGAGTATGCTGTGGACCCGCCGGGCTATGTCTCCTTCGCCAGAAAGGGCTGTTTTATAGTAACCAGGATCGTTAAACGCGTTATGAGGGGTACTTTCCAGACGTTTAGTGATTTCCGGGAAACCCGCCGAACTGAGGTCAACGCCTTCAGCAGCTTCCGTTTCTTCCGCGCCTTCGCCGAACGCCTGGGCGTAATCCAGGGCGGATCTGTCCGGCGGTTTAGGCTTGACTTCGGTTCCGAGTAAAGCGGCTATTTCAGGGTCCAGTTCCCCTTGGAACATGTTTTGCTGGGCCATGCAGGTTTCCTTTGGAGGTGGTCGGAATTGAACCGGCGACCTTTTGAATGCCATTCAAACGCTCTAGCCAACTGAGCTACACCCCCGGAAGTATTTTGACTATACCCTAATACGGCTCCAGTGTCAAGTGCCCGGACATTTTCTTCTAATCTGCCGGCAGTTCTACCGACCACTTGAATGCTCCCGTTCCGGTCTCATGGACGGAACCGTCAGGTAAGGTAACAACCGTTTTGCCCGGCGTTTTGCCGCTAATGGAAAAGACGCCTTCTCTGACAGTCCATGCCGCTTCCACTTCACCGGCAGGGGTGAAAACACGGCCTTTTGCGCTTCCTGCCCAGAGGCCGATGGGTTTGACGCCTATGGTTTTGTATCCCGGCTCGGCCGCATACACGCCAAGCAGCTTCACCGGGTATTCGTAGAGAAGCAAAGAGCTCCAGGCATGACAGTCGCTGCGGCAGCTGTCAAAGGGCGTCTCGGGCAGGGTGCTGAGATCCAGATCCAGCAGGGCTTTCCAGGGATCCCAGAGAGAAGCGGTTTTATCGTACAGCCCCGCTTCTTCAAGGGCCCGGAAAAAATAGAAACTTAAAGGAAAAGTACAGCGGATAATGCCGGGTTCGGTGAGGGCTTTTTGCATGATCCTCTCTTTCTCCCTGCCGTTTACGGTCCCGGTAAGCACCGCCCACATCTGGGCGTGCTGGGAGTATTCGCCGTCAAAATCCGGGCCTTCCTTAAAAAGCCCTTTGGCCGTATCAAAACAGCGCCGCCTAACCAGGGCTTTGATTTCCGCGGCCTCGGCGCGGTATCGCCCGGACAAATCCGGGAGCGAAAGTATTTCGCAGATCCCGGCGGCTTCTTCAAGCCCGGAAACGTACATAAGGTTCTGGATGGTTGAGGGGCCGTGCCTGACCGCATGGGGCGCGCCCCCGTTATCGCCCCATTCAGGGGACCAGTCAACGTAATTCCAGTAACCCAGGTTTTCGATGAAACCTTCGGCGTTCTTCTTCAGCCTGAACCAGTAGAGGATGGACTCCATGGTAAACCGGTATTCCTCAAGGATCGAACTATCGCCTGTCTCCTGATAGTAATCCCTGAGCATTGATATCCAGGAGAACGCAAAGGTCGGAATGATCTGGGTTACGTTGGAAGGGCAGCGCGACTGGATAATGCCCTCAGGCAGACGGGAACAGTGAAAATCATCAATTGTCTTGCGGGCAAGCCGTGTATCCGCCGATACCGCGTAGGTAAAGAGTATTTCAAGCCGCGTGTCAAAGGCGTACTGGAGCTGTTCCCAGTACGGGCAGTCCTCATAACTTTCATGCATGCAGCG
>JAISZE010000070.1 GCA_031269405.1 Treponema sp.
CGGGAAGTCGAGCGGGTTTTGGAAAAGAAACTTTCTACCCTGTCCAGCGAAGACTACACCACTGCGGGCGGCGTCGAGAGCATCGTAGAAATCCTCAACCTTGTTGACCGGGCGTCGGAGAAGCAGATCATCGAAGCCCTGGAAGACGAGGACCCTGAGCTTGCGGAAGAGATCAAGAAGCGGATGTTCGTCTTCGAGGACATTGTCATGCTTGACGACCGGGCTATCCAGAAGGTCATGCGGGAAGTGGATTCCCAGGAACTGGCAAAGGCCTTAAAAAGCGTGGACACCGAAGTCCAGGACAAGATCTTCAGGAACATGAGCAAGCGCGCCGCAGGGATGCTCAAGGAAGACATGGAGTACATGGGCCCGGTACGCCTCAAGGATGTGGAAGAGGCGCAGCAGAAAATCGTTTCCATTATCCGGCACCTGGAAGACACCGGCGAAATCGTGGTCGCCCGTTCAGGGGAAGACGAACTGGTAGTTTGACAAAAAACTTCCAGTTTTTTGTCTTAGGAGTTTTTCTGCAAAAAACTCCATTGATAATTGAAAGGATTTGCTATGGCGAAGGTGGTTTACCGGCCTGGGGAGCTTGAGCTCCTGGACAAAAAAGTGATCCTCGATCCTCCTACGGCTTTTCCCGAACTGGCCCATCTTACGCCGATAGAGGACGAACTTGAGGAGATTCCCGACGCTGTTGATGAATACTCAGGGCCTACGGCAGATGATCTGCGCCGGGAGGCCGAGGCTTTTACGCAGCAGTGGGAATCAGAGCGTGAAGCCATGATACGTTCCGCCAGGGCCGAGGCTGAAGGCATCGTCAAGGAAGCCGAAGAAGCGGCCTTTAAGGAAGTCAAGCGAAAGACCGACGAAGCCCAATCCCTCAAGCGGGAAGCCCAGGATGAAGCAGAACGCATCGTCGCGGAAGCTAAAGAAAAGGCGGGGCAAATAGAAGCCGATTCACGACTCGCCTTTGAAGCCGAGCGGAAAGAAGCTGAAGAGCAGGGCAGGGCGGCGGGAAGGGACGCTGGCTTCGCAGAAGGCAAGGCCGAGGTGGAACGCCTCATCGAAAGGACCCGGATTATGCTTGAACGGGCCCAGGACAAGCGGGCCGAGATCCTGGCCGAAACAGAACAGGAGATCATTGACCTGGTACTCCTTATTGCCAGAAAAGTGATAAAAGTAATCTCGGAAAACCAGCGGAACGTGATCATCTCCAATGTTGTCCAGGCTTTGCGAAAAGTAAAAGGCCGGGGCAACATCATCATCAGGGTGAACATGGCGGATGTAAAACTTTCTACGGATCACATCAAGGATTTCATCAAGCTTGTGGAAGGGGCCAAGTCCATACAGGTTGTGGAGGATTCCTCTATCGACCAGGGGGGCTGCGTTATCGAAACCGACTTCGGCGAAATTGACGCCCGTATTTCGAGCCAGCTTGCCGAGCTGGAAACCAAGATACTGGAAATTTCCCCCATAAAAGCAAGGGCAAAAACAGCGGCAGTCCCGGAGGGAATATAGCCAATGCCCGCAGCCCTGGAAACCGGTGTAATCCGGAAATACCTGGAAACCGCCGAAAGCGTGGATCCCATCAAATGCACCGGCAGGATTTGCAGGGTCCAGGGGCTTCTTATCGAGAGCCGAGGGCCCCAGGCGGTTATCGGCGAGATTTGCCGCATTGAAGTACCTGGCAGGTACCGGCCAGGGGAGCTTCCAGCTTCCGGCGTTATCAGGGCCGAAGTGGTGGGCCTGCGGGATGATATTGTACAGCTCATGGCCTATGAAGACACAGAGGGCCTTGAGATCGGCGCCAGGGTTATCGCTTCCGGTTCAAGGCTGGACGTGGCGGTTTCTCCCAAGCTCCTGGGCAGGGTGCTGGATCCCCTTGGAAACCCTGCTGACGGGAAAGGGGAGGTAGAATCCCCTCTGCGCTATCCTGCTATAGCCCACCCGCCGGATCCTTTAAAGCGGCGGCGGATCACCGAACGCATCTGCACCGGAGTGCGCGCCATCGATGGCCTTCTCGCCGTAGGCCGGGGCCAGCGCCTCGGCATCTTCGCGGGTTCCGGCGTTGGCAAGTCAACCCTCCTCGGGATGATAGCCCGGAACACCACCGCGGATGTTAACGTTATCGCCCTCATTGGCGAGCGGGGCAGGGAAGTCAATGATTTTATCGCAAACGATCTTGGCCCCCAGGGGTTGGCCAGGTCGGTCCTTATCGTAACCCCTTCCAATTCGCCTCCCCTGGCGCGGCTCAGGGGCGCTTATACTGCCACTGCTGTAGCGGAGTATTTCCGGGATCAGGGCTTGGATGTGATGTTCCTCTTTGATTCGGTGACCCGTTTCGCCAGGGCCCAGCGGGAGATTGGCCTTGCCGCCGGGGAACCGCCGGCTACCAGGGGCTATACCCCTTCTATGTTTGATTCTATGCCCAAGCTTCTGGAACGCTGCGGTACTTCTGACAAGGGAACCATTACGGGATTTTATACGATTCTGGTAGACGGCGATGACATGGACGAGCCGGTTTCCGATACGGTACGGGGAATACTCGACGGCCACATCGTCCTTTCCAAGGATCTTGCCCAGCGCTACCATTACCCTGCCATCGATACGCTTAAAAGCATCTCCCGCCTGGCCCCTGCGGTCTCAGGTCCTGAAACTATGAAAGCTGCGGGGAAAATACGCCGCCTCCTGGCGGATTACGCCGGTTCTGAAGACCTTATCAGCGTAGGCGCTTACAAACAGGGGTCGAATCCCCATATTGATGAAGCAGTGGCGAAGCGGGAAGTGCTGGAAAATTTTCTAATCCAGGAAGTCAATGAAAAATCTTCGATAATCGAAACCCTTACGGCAATGGGCGGGATAGCGGGCGTGGAAATCCCAGAAGATGAGATGGACGTGTTCCTTCCAAGAATGGTTGTTCCGTAGGCCGCGCAAGATGAAACGGTTTTTTTTTAACCTGGAAAAATTCCTGGCTCTGCGGAAATTTGAGGAACAGGAAGCAAAAACCGAATTAGGCCGGGCCATAGGCGTACTTTCCGAAATCGAACAGCGCCTCAGTTCCCTGGCGGAAGAACGCTCCCGCGCTGCTGCCTCTCAGTTCGCTCCTGAAAACAGCGCCGCTATGATCCAGCAGTACATGTTTTACCTCCTCAGGCTGGACAGCGCCAGGGAACATCTCTGCAAGGAAGCGGCCCTGGCGGAACTGAAAGTGGAAGAAGCCAGGGAAGTTTTTCGCGCAGCATACCAGAACCGGGAAGCCCTGGACCGGCTTAAGGAAAAGCGGGAAACGGAATACAAAAAAGCAACCCTTGCAGAAGACATCAGCATGACAGATGAAATCGCCGGCAGGCGTGCGGTACGTAATGAGTGAGGCAAAACCCCGGAAACATGGGATAGCCCTGGATCTTGTGGAGAGCGGTCCGTCCGGCGGGATTGGCGCCGGAGCGGCGCAAAAAGTTAAGGATGTCCGCACCCTTCCCCAGGGCGTCAGTTCCGGGATGCTCTACCGCGATGTCATACGCATTGCGTGGCCTTCAATGTCGGAGATGATTCTGACCCAGCTTGTCTCCATGGTAGATCTGATAATGGTAGGCCGCCTTGGGCCCTGGGCGATTTCATCGGTAGGCCTTGCCACGCAGCCCAAATTCCTTGTAATGATGCTCTTTATGGCTATGAACGTAGGCGCCACCGCTATGGTGGCCCGCTGCAAAGGGGCGGGCGATAGCGAAATGGCCAATAAAATACTCAGGCAGTCCCTGCTGCTTACCTTTGGATGCTCGATCGTGAGCGCCCTGGGAGGCTTTATTTTTGCCGAGGATCTTATCCGCTTTATGGGCGCCCCGGACGCCCGTTCCCTTGCAGGAGGAACGGTATATTTCAGGGTGCAGTGCATAGGCCTTGTGTGCCTTGCGCTGACCAGCACCGCCACAGCCGCCTTCAGGGGCGCGGGGAATTCCCGCATCGCCATGATCTACAATATGGCGGCTAATGCGATCAACGTTATATTCAATTATCTTTTGATATACGGCAATTTCGGATTCCCAAGGCTGGAAGTCATGGGAGCGTCCCTGGCGACTATTATCGGCCAGTTTTTTGCTTTTGTTTTCGCTATCGCGGCGTTGTTAAAAGGGGACTATATCAAACTGAGGCTGAAAGACGGTTTTTTGCCGGACCGGGAAGCTATGCACTCAATAGTCAAAATCGGACTCCCGGCGCTTGCCGAACAAGCCATCATGCGGGTAGGGATGATCACCTATACCAAGATCGTAACCTCCCTGGGGACGGTGCTGTATGCGACCCACATGGCTTGCATGAACATCCAGGCTATGTCGTTTATGATAGGCCAGGCCCTGGCTGTATCCGCCACAGCCCTGGTAGGGCAGAGCCTGGGGAAGCGCCGTCCTGACATGGCTCAGTTCTACGCCAGCCGTACCAGGAGGGTCGGCCTCGCTGTGTCCCTCATCCTGGCCTTTATCTTCATAGTTTTCGGCAGGGATATCATTGCCCTTTACGCCGGGGACAACCCTGAAAGCAGGGAGATAATCGATCTTGGGGGGCAGATTATGCGGATGGTTGCCCTGATGCTGCCGTTCCAGTCCTCGCAGTTCATTCTGGCCGGAGCTATCAGGGGCGCAGGGGACACCCGCAGCATCGCGGCTATCACCTTTATTACCGTGCTCCTCATCCGTCCGGGTTTTTCCGCCATTACCGTAACCATGCTCGGCTGGGGTCTCTGGGGCGCCTGGATTGCCCTTGTCCTTGATCAGGTGATCCGTTCTTTCCTGGTACTGGTGCGCTACAATTCAGGAAAGTGGAAAACAGCGATTAAGGCCTAATACTTAAACTCGCTGTCCCCGATAAACTCCCTTAATATGCTCTGACCTGGAACATACTGCGGCGGGATAGGGGCGAAATTCCCCAGGAATGAAAGGAGCCGCACCGCTTCGGCGTATTCAGCCATGTCGGGCTTTACCGAACGGAGCAGCGGCTCGGCGTAGAATTTCAACACCGCAAGTTCGTAGTCCAGCGCTGAATTAAAGGCCGCATCGGCGAAATTCTGGAAAGGGAATATGTACTTCCGTTCCCCACGCTGGACGCTGGGCCACATCCTGAACGTGCGGACCGCCTCTGCGCCCCGGAACTGGTAATCCCGGACCATGCGCCTTAAAAGCCTGTTGTCGCTGGTAGGGATGCGGTTGTGGTCATCCAGGTTGAGCTGGGTCAGGGCGGATACATAGAGCTTGAATTTGGTTTCCCTCTTTATCTGGGGAGTGAGTGCGTCGTTAAGGCCGTGGATGCCTTCAATGACCAGCACGGCCCTCCTGCCAAGGCGGATCGTCCTTCCCCCTGTTTCCCTGCGGCGGCCTGTTTTAAAATCAAAAACCGGAAGGGTTGCTTCTTCGCCTGCCAGAAGAGCGAGGAGCTGTTCGTTGAGGAAAGGCACGTCCAGGGCTTCAAGACATTCGTAATCAGGCTTGCCGTTTTCATCCAACGGGGTCTTGTCGGTCCCTATATAGTAGTCGTCCAGGGATAGGGCAATAGGTTCTATGCCCATTACCTTGAGAGCTATAGAAAGCCGTTTCGCCGTAGTGGTCTTGCCTGAACTTGAAGGCCCCGCTATAAGAATCGCCTTGACAGTCTCTTTTTTTTCGTAAATACGATCCGCGATTTCGGCGAGCTTTCTTTCCTGGAATGCCTCGGCGATGCGGATATATTCCCTGATGGTCCTGCCGGATATCATCGTGTTGAGGCGGCCTACGGCGTGGACCCCTACAATGCGCCCCCATTTTTTGTACTCGTTATAAACAGCGAAAATTTTGGGGCTATCCTCAAAGGGCCCGATTTTTTTCCCCTCTCCTGATGCGGGAAAACGGAGCAGAAAGCCGTCCCGGTACATCATGAGTTCAAATGCATCAAGGAGGCCGGTTCTGGGCGCCAGGGGGGCAACATAGAGATCCACAAATTCCTGACATTCGTTGATCAGAACCCTGGACTCGCTTCTGCCGTTAAGGAGCAGGGCAGTGTCGTTCTGCCGGTTTCTCGTGAAATGTTCCTGGGCTTCTTCATAAGCCATGTAGCGGTAGGAAATAGGGAGATCTTTTTCCACCAGTTTCCGCATTTCGGCTTCAAGGTCCCGGATTATTTCAGGCTCAAGCTGTTTCCCTTCGGTAAAGGTGTAGTAATAGCCGTGCCCCAGGGAATGGCCCACATACAGATTCTGTTCAGGGAAAAGCCTTCTGGCCGCCACTGCAAGGAGAAACGCCAGAGACCTGCGGTAGATGGCAGCCCCATCCCGGGAATCCAGAAGCACCGGCTCAAGGAGGGCGTTGACCTCAAGCCTCGTAGAGAGTGGGAGGATCTCGTTGTTGGCCCTTACGGCCCCAAGAGGGCCCGGTAGGACGCCGAACCGGGAAACCAGCGATTCCGCCCGGGTCCCGAAAGGGCAGCTTACAAGCTCATCCCCGCTGTCTTTCCTTATCCGTATCTCCAGATCCTTCATACCTTACTCCCTATCCTGTTTTAGCGAATTGAGAAATCAAGAATAGTATATGCCGGATTTTGGTTTGTTTCCAGCAGGACCGGAAAAACTATCAGCCCTTAACGCTGCCCAGGACTATCCCTTTGACAAAGTGTTTTTGGGCGAAGGGATAAATAATCAGAATAGGCAGGAGGGCGATGAAGATTTTCGCCGTATCGGCGCCCTCGGCAGCCAAACGGGCGGCGAAACTTTCAAAGTCCATATTGGCGCTGGCGTCTACTTTTACAATAACCGTCCGCAGGTAAGTTTGGAGAGGCCATTTAACCTTGTCGTTGATATAGAGCATCCCGTCGTACCAGGCGTTCCAGTTTCCCACGATAATGAAAAGGGATATGGTCGCAATAGAAACCCGGCATAAAGGCAGAACTATCTGCGTCATAATGCGGAAATGCCCCGCGCCGTCTATCGAAGCGGACTCGGAAATTTCGTCAGGAATACTCTTCATAAAATTCTGCATCAGGATCACGTAGTACAGGGGCACCGCGCCCGGCAGAATCAAAGCCCAGATAGTATTGACCAGGCCGGTTCTGAGAACCGTAAGGTAAGTCGGAATAAGCCCGCCGCTGAAAAGGACGGCGATAAGAAAAACCCAGGTATAAAACGTACGGGCGTGGAACCGGCGGGGACTCAGGGAAATGGGGTAGGACGCCATTATCACCAGGCAAATCTGGACCGCCAGAGCCAGGACCGTCCTCACCACCGAAACCCTGAAGGCCGTGTAGAAGGCATTGTCTTTCATGACATACACATAATTGTCAAAGGTAAAATCCACCGGCCAGAAAACAACTTTCCCCGAGGTGATGGCAACCCGCCCGCTTAAAGAAGTAGCCAGCATGTAGAGCACCGGCATGAGGCATATAAAACCGCAGAAAAGGCAAATACCCCCGATAATAATTTTGTACACCCTGATCCGTTTCTTTGCCATAACCGCTCCTCGCCGTTTGTTGCGCTGCGCGCATAAAATCTTGAAAAATCGCCGGTTAGGCGATTTTTTACCCTGCAAACTCCTAAAACACCCTGTAACCCGAGAACATCCAGGCCAACCGGTACGAAGTGATAACCATGATACAGCCGATGGCGGACTTGAAAAGCCCCGCGGCGGTAGAAATACTAAACTGGGAACTTTCAAAGGCCATGCGGTACACAAAGGTATCAATAATATCCCCCGTGGGATACACAATGGGTGAATACAGGTTGAAGATCTGGTCAAACCCCGCGTCCAAAACCCGGCCCAGGGCCAGGGCAGTCATCAGGATGATGATGGGCGTTAACCCCGGAAGGGTAATGTGAAGGGTCTGCCGCAGGCGGCCCGCCCCGTCGATAGCCGCAGCCTCGTACAGATTAGGGTCTATACCGGTAATAGCCGCCAGGTACACAATGCTGCCGTAGCCAAATTCCTTCCAGATATCCGTAAAAATGATGATAAAGGGAAATTTGGTTTTATCCGCCAGGAATATATACGGCCCCATCCCCAGACCGCCCAGAAAGCGGTTGACAATGCCGAATTGGGAAAGGAGCCGTATGATAATGCCCGCCAGGAGCACCCAGGAAATAAAGTGGGGCAGGTACACGATAGTTTGAATAGTACGCTTGAACCCCATATTGTCCACTTCGTTGAGCAGCAGGGCGAACAGCACCGGCGCCACAATACCCAGCGCGATCTTTGCGGCGGCGATAAGCACCGTATTGCGGACCGCGTTGGTAAACGAAGGCATGGTAAAAATGGTAACAAAGTTCCGCAAACCAACCCAGGGGGACTTAAAAACCCCCAGCCCCGGCTTGTAGTTTTCAAAAGCCATGATTACGCCCGCCATAGGGATATAACGGTACACCACAATAAAGACGAAGGGCGCAAAGATGATAACATGCAGCGGCCATTCCTCGCGGATTATTGTTCTCACGTTTTTATGTTTTTCTTTTACCCTGTTCATATCGTTCCCCGTATATCCCTATAGTAAAAACCGCTATTTCTTCTGCGCCTTGTACCAGGCGTTCACTTCGTCGGTGATCTCCTGGCCCCCACTGGCGAACCACTTGCGCACCGCCGCATCATACACCGAAATATCGGCGCCCATGACCACTTCGTCCATGGCGGCCTTTAATTCGTTGTTGATAATCGTCTGTTTCAACTGCATGTTGTCGCTGGGGATACCAAAAAAGAGACTCCAAACCATCCGGTTCGCATGATAGGCGTCGTATGCCGCCGATGCGGATCCTCCGTCCTCGTACATCTTCACCCATTGGAACATACTCCGGTCAGTCTTGCCCTGGGTATACCGGTCATAGTATTCCTTAATGGGGCCGCTGGGGAGGTGCTTCATATCGCCGGTTTTTTCAGTGTTGATGATGGCGTTTGCCGTCTCAATTTGGAGGAACGGCCCGGAAATATTTATGCCGCCCATGATATTATATTTGAACCAGGGCCAGGCCGTCCCGTTTACGGTTGAACGGAAGAATCTATCAGGATCTTCGTTGTTGAGTTTAACCGTAAGGTTTGCAAGTTCTACGACCGCTTCGGGGTTTTTGGTCTTAGCGCTTACAATTTCAAAAAGTGGAGTAGGTTGGCCGATTTGGACCTTATACAGAGAGCCATCGGCTGCCGTGGGAATGACACTCCAGGTGTCAGCTTTGGGATCCGTCGAGTAGAGTGCAGGATAATCCACTACCAGGCGGGTTAGACCGCTGGCGGCAATGCCTACTTTACCGGTGCTTAGGTATTGCCGCGCAGTTGCGCTGTCAATAACGGTAAAGTCCCGGTTAAAAATGCCTTCCTTGTAGAGAGCCTGCATATTAAGGAGGGCTTGTCTCATTTCAGGCTGAGTATCGCTCCATACCGCCTGGCCGTTCACATCAATCCACATATTGATATAGGCGTTCCAGGCATTGATAATTCCTCCCCAGTTGGCCGCAAGGCCGCCATAACCCTTGTTCTCAAGGAGTATGCCGAAGGTATCCGCACCGCCCAGTTTGGCGTTTTTGAAGGCCCTGGCCATATCAATGACATCCTGGAAGGTCTTGGGTTTCCGGAGGCCCAATTGCTGGGCCCAGTCAGCCCGGATATGGATAACACCAACCCCCTCCGAAGCGTTGCTATCCATTACCGGAAAACCGTACATTTTTCCATCAACCGTTAAATAGTCGAGAGAACTGGGGCTGGTTATTTTTTTAAGTTCCGGTGAAGCTGTTTTGGCATAAATATCCTTCATATCCGCAAGAAGGCCCGCCTCATACAGTTGTTTCCAGATATCCCGGCTCACCATCCCAAAATCGGGTATGTCTCCGGAAGCAATAGCGGTGTTCCACCGGACATTGGCGGAATCGCCATCCGGGGCAATCCACTTGAAGGTGATATTGATACCGAGAAGATCGCGGTAAGCGCTGATATAACGGTTTTCTTCATAAGATCTCCGTTCGGGATCGCTTTCCTCGAAAAACGCGCTACTATCCGCTGTCCTGGCGGTGGTGAGGCTTATTTGGGGGCCCCCCCCCCCCCGCGCCCC
>JAISZE010000081.1 GCA_031269405.1 Treponema sp.
GCCCTTCTACTGTAGAAGTAGGCCCTTTTACCTTGGAGTTATACCCTTCTGCCTCAGAGTTATACCCTTTTATCGCGTAATTATACCCTTTTGCGGTGTCTTGGCAGAAATGTGGGTCATTTTGACACACAGGCGGCGCCATACAGGAAAGAGGAAAACCTCCGGTAAACCCCGGATTTAAGCGGTGAAAGCCGTGAAAAGTATAACTTACAGGGGGGGGGGGGGGGGGGGGGGCAGATAATTAAAGGGGGTTCTATCCCTATACAGGGTATTGAGAGGTTTTCTTATCAAAACAACACCTCCTACAGGTCCACTATAGACAACTCCGGTCTCAATAATCAGGCAGTTGGTGCGGCGCAAAGAATTACAAGCGTTCATAACCAGTTCTCCCCCTTTTAACCAAAGTATATCCCAACATAACAGCCAGGACCGGCTAATCCATATAATCAGCCAACCTCGCCCCGCAGAACGGACGAGGTATGGTTGTTCCCGTAAGGTATCTGACTAAGGTCAAGGTACATACCTTTCGAATCGAATGAACGAATCGAATCAAGATAAGTATACACCCGTTTTGAAGATTGTCAAGTGTTTTTTGAAAATTTTTTAGTTTTTTTGGATCTTTTTATGGAATCACTTATACCGGATAATCCCTTCGTCATAGCTGGGAGCTATCGTCTTCCCCGGAGGGACAACCAGGACATCTTCCCCGTCAAACCGGCCCTCAAGCATCTTTTCAAGCAGAGCCGGGCTCCCTTTCTCTTCCTGGTAGTTCCATTTAAGGTAAGAAGCGCACTCCCTGGTATACCGGCGGTAATAGTCAGCATTCCCCAGCACCTCCCAGTCGATAAAAAAGGCCCTGTTATAGGATTTAAACCAGCCCTGCTCCATCTCCATAAGGTATTCAGCGTTATCCTCGCCGTATTTATCAACATAAGACTGGTAAGTCCTCTGGTAGCGCTCTTCCCCGGGCTGGAGGGAACGCTCGATCCAGCCCCGGGAGTACCAGTAGGTTCCGGGGTATTCGGCGAACAAATCCGCATAGCGCCGCTTCGAGCCCAGGATCAGGGTGATGCAGTCGTGGGCCCTGGGGACGGCCAGGGGTACATAGGGGCTTTTAAGCCCCGCGATGCTGTTGTCGCAGAGGCCGTAGCCGAGAATGATAAAATCGTAGCGCCCCGCTTCGCTGTTATGCCTGAAGGGGAATTCCTTGTTCGCCTCTTCGATTGATTCGGCCAGCATGGCCCGCAGCTTGTCCGGGGTCTCGTGAAGCCCCTGGGGCAGATAGGTAACGTCTACGTAACAGGGGGACAGGCTGCTCAGGTACGAAATCTCCCGCCTGAGCACCTCGCATGCGAATACTTTAAGTTTAAGCATTGGATCCTCACCGCTTTCATCCTATAACGGCTGGGCCGCAAAGTCCAGCGGACGCCGTATTGTCCAATACGGGCTTTTTATTTATCCTTGGTTATGCGTAAAACAGGGAGAGGCTGGGATGCAGAAACGTCCATGTATTGTCAATATTGTGAATTTCATCAGGGCCCTGGAGCCCAGGCTGGAAATGGATCTGTACGAGCCTGTACGGGAACAGCTTGCGCTGCTGGAAAAGTACGGTATGCGGGGAACTTTCCTGCTGCAATACGACGCCCTGCTGGATGAAACCTATGTTACTATGCTCCAGAACAGGGCCCATGAAACCGGCGTCTGGCTTGAAATCGTGGAACCTCTGGTAAAGGACTGCGGGCTTCCCTGGCGGGGGCGCTTCCCCTGGGACTGGCATTCCCATGTGGGTTTTTCTGTAGGTTATACCCCTAAGGAACGGGAAGGGCTCATCGACTGCGTTATGGAAAAGTTCAAGTCCCTTTTCGGCGCATACCCCAAATCCGTAGCGTCCTGGATGATCGATGCCCACAGCCTGGCTTATCTTTCGGACAAGTACCATATCACCGCCAGCGCGAACTGCAAGGAACAGTGGGGTACCGACGGCTACACCATCTGGGGCGGGTATTACAACCAGGCCTACTACCCTTCCCGGACCAACGCCCTGGCGCCGGGAAGCAGCGCCGAAACCCAGATACCCCTGCCGGTTTTCCGTATGCTGGGAAGCGATCCCGTGCTGCAGTACGACTACGGCCTCAACACCGATTCCGGCGCGGCCTCAAGCCAGGGGGTTATCACCTTGGAGCCGGTCTACACAGGGAACGCCGGGGGCGGCGGGGTTCCGGCCTGGGTGGACTGGTTTCTGGACGAGGTTATGAGCGGTTGCTGCCTGAGCTTCAACTACGCCCAGGCTGGGCAGGAAAACAGCTTCGGCTGGCAGGCTATGAAGGACGGGCTGACGTACCAGTTTGAAAGACTGGGCGCCCTTTCCAGGGCCGGGAAGATCCGTATCGAAACCCTGGCGGAATCAGGCGAGTGGTTCCGCAAACAGTACCCTTTGACTCCCAACTCGGCGTCCACCGCCCTAGGGGACTGGAAAAAGGAAGGAAAGCGTTCAATCTGGTTCTGTTCACGGAAATACCGGGTGAATTGTTATTCGGAAGGCGAAAGTTTCTGGTTCCGGGATCTCATGCTCTTCGACGACGACTATGCCGAACGCTACCTCCGGGATATCTGCAAAAATGAGAACATGACCTATGACGCCCTGCCGGTGATAGACGGAAACCGCTGGAGCGGCCGGGGAAAACGGGCAGGCTGGTATTTCTGCGGAAAAAACGGCGTAATGGCAATAAAGGACTGCGCCGTGGAGGAAGCCGGGGAAGACCTGCGGCTTATATTGAAGGCCGGCGGCGGATCTATAACCATCACCTGCCGTACGGCGTCTCTGGAAATCCTCGCTGACCAGGGGCTTGATTTCCACCTGGAAATGCTGTGGGGTTTAAGCGCCGAAATGGATAGCGCCGAAAGGAGCGAAAAGAAGCTGAAGCTGCGGCATGAGGACTTTGCCTACGAAGCGCGCCTGGTCGCAGGCTTCTTTCGGGGCAGCGCGGTAGTCCCGGAGCAGGGACGTATTGTTCTGGAATTGTCAAAACAAAAGGGAATAGAGTGAGCGGACAGGAACTGCTGCGGCTTAGGGGGATTGAAAAAAGTTTCGGCGAAACCGAAGTGCTGAGGGGTATCGATCTTTCTGTGCAAAAAGGGGAATTCATTACTATCCTGGGCTCTTCGGGCTGCGGCAAGACCACTCTGCTCAGGATCATAGCAGGCTTGGAAGAAGCCGGAAAAGGCCGGGTATTCCTCAACGGCCGGGACGTTACTATGGACGAGCCCCACAAACGGGATGTCCGTATGGTCTTCCAGAACTACGCCCTTTTCCCGCACATGAACGTGGAGGCTAATATCGGCTACAGCCTGCGCCTGAAACGCCTTCCCCGTGAAAAAATAAAAAGAGAAACTGCCGCCGCCCTGGAACTGGTCCGGCTTTCGGGTTATGAAAAGCGCATGCCTGCGGCGCTTTCCGGGGGCCAGCGCCAGCGGGTTGCTGTGGCCCGGGCCTTGGTAAACCGCCCTCCCCTTTTGCTCCTGGACGAGCCTTTAGGGGCCCTGGATCTCCAACTCAGGCGGCAGATGCAGTTGGAACTGAAGCGTATACAGCAGCAGCTTGGTATTACATTCATATATATAACCCACGATCAGGAAGAGGCTCTTACCATGTCGGACCGCATAGCGGTGATGAGGAACGGCGTTTTCGAACAGTTGGGGTCCGCGTCTGAAGTCTATAACCGGCCCAGGACCAGTTATGTGGCCCGTTTTGTAGGGAACGCCAACATCCTGCAAGGGAAGGTCGTTTCCAAAGAAGGCGGAAAAGGCAGGGAAATCCTCACTGTCGAGGTTTCAGGCGCCAGGGTCCTTGCGGCTTCGGAAGGAAGGAATGTAGAACCGGGAGAACGTGTTACCCTGGCGGTGCGCACCGAGTATGTCAATTTTATGCCTTCGGGCGCTAAAGGGGCTCCCGGCATCCCTGCGAGGATCACCGCAAAGAGCTTTACCGGAGGCCAGCTCAGGATCAGCGCTGTTCTTACGGCGGGTGAAGGGGGCTGCGAGGTAACCGCCAGCCGCCACGGTATTGATTCGCCCCTGGAAACAGGCGGCGAAGTGCTGGCTTCCTGGCAGGATCCGGAACAAGCGGTCCTGGTGGAGGACAGGGAATGAGAAAGCGGAACCCCGCCGCCAGAGGGGCGATTCTTAACGGCGCCTTCCCTATGTTCGTCTTTACCTTGGTCTTTGTGCTCCTGCCCCTTATATACATGGTGGTGTTGAGCTTTATGCGGAGAGAAGGGGCCTGGGGCGTAAGCGCGGCGTTTACGGTCAGAAATTATGCCCGCATCGGCGAGCCTGTTTACGCGGCGGCGTTTTACCAGTCCTTCATGCTGGCCTTTGTGTCCACGCTGCTTACCATCCTGCTGGGCTATCCTTTTGGTTATTTCATGGCAAGGCTTGGCCCGGTATGGAAGAACAAAATCATGCTCTTCCTCATCATCCCCTTCTGGACCAGTTCCCTTATGCGCCTCTACGGCTGGATTATCATGTTCCGGGCCAACGGGGTGCTGGATGCGTTCCTGATGAAAACCGGTTTAACCCGGGAGCCCCTCAAGCTGCTCTACACCTACCCTGCGGTGGTTACGGGCATGGTCTACGCCCTCCTGCCTTTCATGATCTATTCGGTATATGCCAGCGCCGAAAAGCTGGACTGGGGGCTTGTGGAAGCTGCTCGCAACCTGGGGGCCTCCAGGATAGAAGCCTTTATCACCGTGAGTTTCCCCCTTACCATGCCGGGGCTTTTCTCAGGCGTGGTCCTCAGTTTCGTCCCTTCAATGGGGCTTTTCTTCATTGCCGATATTCTTGGGGGCAACAAGGTGGTCCTTGTAGGGAGCGTCATACAGGAACAGCTTATGAAAGCCCATGACTGGCCCTATGCCGCGGCCCTGAGCGTGGTGCTTATGAGCATGACGACGTTCTTCATCTGGCTTTACCGTAAATTCACCCATTCAGGGGAACTTGAGGGGCTGGTATGACCGGGCATCCGGACACGAAAGGGATTTCAGGCAGGATCTACCTGGGTTTAATCCTGGCCCTTATGTACGCGCCTATTGTCCTGGTGGTTCTTTATTCCTTTAACGGCAGCCGCATCTCGTCGGTGTGGAAGGGTTTTACGTTAAATTGGTACCGGGAGCTCTTCCGGGACCGGGCTATGTTCGACGCCCTGCGGAACAGCCTGGTTCTGGCGCTGCTCTCCAGTTTTTCCGCCGCTGTCCTCGGGACCCTGGGCGCGGTAGGTATGACCCGGGCCAGGCCTGTTCCGGGGAAATTCAGCAAAGCTATGGAGTACCTTTCCATACTTCCTATTATGACGCCGGAAATAATCCTGGGTATGGTGTTTCTGGCCTTCTTCTCCCTCCTGGGCCTTCCTGCGGGCATGCTTACCCTGGTGATAGCCCACACGTGTTTCTGCGTCCCCTATGTGTACCTCCTGGTCAAGGCCAGGCTTGCGGGGCTGGACCGGGGTTATGTCGAGGCGGCCCGGAACCTGGGGGCCGGGGAATGGCGGGCTTTTCTGGACATCACCCTGCCCCTCATACTTCCCGCGGTTGTTTCAGGGATACTCCTCTCTTTTGCCATGAGTTTTGACGATGTTATTATCAGCGTCTTTGTAACCGGCCCTGGAACCAACACCCTGCCTATACGTATTTATTCCCAAATCAAGACCGGAGTTACTCCAAAGACCAACGCCCTCTGCACGCTCCTCTTTGCTGCCACGGTCCTTTTGTGTATACTTTCCATGGCGGTTTCCCGTATACGGGTTAAAAGCGCCGGAGGAGAAAAATAAAAATAAAATGGAGAACAAGGAGCGTATTATGAAAAAAATGAAAAAATGGAGTCTCATCGCAGCAGTAGTTCTCGTTCTGGGAATACCTTCCGTCCTTTTTGCGGGAGGTTCCCGTGCAAGGCAGCAGGACAAGGTGTTCACTCTCTACACCTGGCCGGAAATGTTCCCGCAGGAAATCCTTGAGGGCTTTGAGAAAGAAACGGGCTTCACCATCAACTACGTCAATTTCGATTATGACGAAACTATGCTCACAAAGCTGGAGACTGCGGGCGGCGGGGATTACGACCTCATCATCGCGGACGACTACATCATCGAAACGGCTATCGAAAAAGGGCTGGTTCAGAAGCTGGACAAAAGCAAGCTGGGCAATTACGGCGGCGTCAACCCTATCTACCAGGGCCAGTTCTATGATCCCCGTGACGAGTACACGGTTCCTTACGGCGCCGGGGTCCAGACCATCGTCTACGATCCTTCCAGAGTGGGAATCAGTATCTCCGGCTATGCGGACCTTTGGGATCCCGGCCTTAAGGAGAGCGTGGGGACTATCGAAAACTACCGGGTTATCAACGGCATGGCCCTCAAGGTCCTGGGGAAAAGCTACAACACCAACGACCCGGCGGATATTGCCGCAGCAGGGGGCAGGCTCCTGGCGCTGGCCCCGAATATCAGGCTTATCAGGGACGACAACCTCCAGGATGAGCTTCTTTCAGGGGAGATATCCGCGGCGGTGATGTATACTTCCCAGGTAACTATGGTAAAGATGGAAAATCCCGGCCTTGAGGTGGTGTTTCCCAAAGAAGGCATCGGCTTCGGCATCATGGCGGGTTTTATCCCCAGCAAGGCCCCTAACGCTGAGGCGGCATACGCCTTCCTCAACTATATCATGGACGCCAGCCGCGGGGCGCAGTGCTTTGAATATCTGGGGTATTACAGCACCTTTTCCGCCTCTGACCCCTATATCAGCCAGGAATACAAGTCCTTTCTGACCCTTCCGGCAGGTTTCAACACCAACATGGAAATGATCCAGAACATAAACCCTGAAGCCGATGAGGAGCATACCCGGATATGGACCGCCTTTAAGGCGGCGGCTGGGCAGTAAACAGCAGCAACTATATCCAAGGCTAGGATTGAGTGTCTATCCTAGCCTGGAATTGATGTTAATTCCAGGCTTGAATCGGGATCTATTCCAGGCTGGAATTGGTCTGCGGGACTTAAACTTGACTCGCGTTTTTACAAGAAAGCCGGAAGCGGGGGAAAGACCGGAAAAAAATACTAGGAATTCCCCGCCGGAGCGTACCGAAGGTAGCACAGGCGGACTCTACAAGCATCTTTCCCGGTCTTTCCCCCGCCCTCGGTCTGCCTTATAGACAAAAAGGCGCTTCTTTGTCAAAATAAAACTGGTAAATATTAAAATAGTCTTGCCAGGGCAAGGCAGGGAGGAACAATGAAAGAGAAAAATGTAAAAGGCTGGTGGCTTATTCGGCTGGCCCTGACCATTGTAGGGAAAAAGGGGCTTAAAGAACTAAACCGGATGTCAAAAAACGGCAAAGAGACCCAGGAAGCGGTTCTGCGGGATCTGCTAGAAACCTCCAGGAATACGGTGTATGGAAAAGAACATCACTTTGAGGAGATCCTGAAGGCGGAAAAAGCTGAAGAGCTTTTCGAGCTTTACCGTAAAAATGTTCCCATAAACGATTACGAGGAAATCCGCCCTTACGTGGAACGCCATAAGAGCGGGGAAAGCGGCGTGCTTTTCCCCGGAAAACCCAAGATGTACGCTACTACCAGCGGCACCACCAAAGAACCCAAATGGATACCCATTACCGAGCGGTATTATCAGGAAGTGTACAAAAAGATGAACCAGATCTGGTTCTACACCCTGATTATGAACAAGCCCCATGTCTTCTACGGCCCAGCGCTTTCCATCGTAGGGAAGGCCGTTGAAGGCGCCGCATCGGACGGCACTGTGTATGGTTCCATCTCGGGCATCTCCCAGCGGGACATTCCGGAATTCATGAAAGTCATCCACACCGCCCCGGCTGACGTGTTCCATATCACCGATTACAAGGCCCGGTACTACGCAATCATGCGCATGGGTATCGAGCGGGACGCGAGGCTTATTATCACCGCCAACCCCAGCACCCTGGTGGAGATGCAAACTAACGCCAACGAGTTCTATGACGATTACGTTGACGACATTGAGCGCGGCACGGTAAGCAAAAAATTCCCGATTCCTGATGAAATCAGGGCGGCCATGGAAGCGCATACCAGGCCCAACCCGGCCCGGGCAGCGGAGCTGCGGAAGCTCAAGGAACGCTACGGCACGGTGCTGCCCAAGCACTACTGGCCTAACATGGAAGTGGTCAATGTCTGGTTCTGCGGGAATACACGGGTGTATTTTGAGAAAATCCGGGATTCCTTCCCGCCTGACTGCGTATTCCACGAGTTCGGCTATTACTCCACAGAATGCCGCGCCGGTATCGTGCTCAAAAGCAATACCCAGGACACAGTCGTGTTCGGCCACAAGATATACTTCGAATTCATCCACGAGTCGGAACTGGACAACCCTAATCCGAAGATCTGCCAGCTCTATGAGCTGAAAGAAGGCCAGCGCTACTGCATGCTGGCCACTACCAGCGCCGGCCTCTACCGCTACAACATGAACGACCTCCTGGAAGTAACGGGGTATTACAACGAGTTCCCTACCATCAAATTCATCCAGAAGGTGAACGGCACCATCAACCTTACAGGAGAAAAACTGCACGAGCGGCAGTTTATAGATGCGGTCCATGAAGTGGAAAAGAAGACCGGGAAGATCGCCCCGTTCTTTGTGGGCTTCGCGGATCCCCAGAAATCCAACTATAAGTTTTACTATGAATTCGCGGATCAAAATATTTCGGTCAAGGAAGCCGAAGAATTCACCCTTCAGATGGACAGGTGCCTCCAGGACTACAACCCGGAGTATAAAGAGAAACGGACTTCCAACCGGCTCAAGGCGCCGGAATTCGCCCTCCTGGGACCTGAAGCCTTTGAACGCTTCAAAGCCACCTGCATCGACCGGGGATACCGGGACGGCCAGTTCAAGGTGAACCTCCTGATGCAGGACGAAAAACGTCACGCTATGTTCAAAGAACTCGTAAAATGAGGACGGGCCATTAACACAGAAACATCCCTGGCGGATTTGCCTATTCTGGTATCCGCCAGGCTGCCGGCGGCGACACTCAGGGGTATAAAAGCAGTTATCTTTGATTTTGATGGGACCCTTTACGATTACCGCCTTATGCCTTTAAGGCTCATCGGTTTGAACCCGGCAGACCTCTTTTTTATATGGTCCGAACGGCGGACGCGCAAGGCCTTTGCCGGCAGGGACTACGGCTCCGCGGAAGCCTACTATACGGCCTACTTTGCCCTCTTGGGAAAACTCAGCCGCAGATCCCCAGGGGCTATGAGATTCTGGTATTTCGATCATTATATCCCCCGGATGTGCAGGGTTCTGGAAAAGTATTACTGCTTCCGGCCCGGAGTGGAAGAAATCCTCAACAGGCTTGAAGCGCACAGCTCGCTGCCGGGAAAGCAGCTCAAGGGCATCGCGGTCTATTCCGACTATCCGGGTTTGCGGAAACGTTTTATCGCCTTGGGTTACGATCCCGGCGAAAAGATACGCCTCTTCGGCCCCGACTCCTTCGGCGCACAAAAACCGGCCCCCGGCCCGTTCAGGCGTATTGCCGGGGAACTTGGGGCGCTGCCGGAAGAAACCCTGATCATAGGCGACAGGGAGGACACGGACGGCAAAGGCGCCCTTGCTGCGGGCATGAGCTTCTTCCGCCTGGACGATGGGCGCCGTCGTTACTACCGCATGGACCCTGACCGGGTGCCTCCGCCAAAAAGTGAAAAAAACAGCAACCTGGCGCTTGAATCCATCCGCTCAGGATCGGGCTCCTGGGAAACGATCTGCGCCATGCTTTCGGTTTTCTTTGAGGATTAATCCCCTTCAGCAGGCCAGGGATTGTCTTCGATACCCGCGAGGTCCACGATCCGCCTGTGGCACTCTTTCCGTAAAAGCTGTACCGCTTCCTTCCGGGACAGGGAGGTGTCCGGCAGCAGAGGTTCACCGATGGTAAGCGTGATAAGAGGCAGGTTCTTCTTCCGCAGTTTGTTGAGCAGCGTATAGGGGAAATGAGGCTTCCGGTAAGAGAAGGCCATGGGGATCACCGGCAGATTGTACTTGTAAGCCATGGTGAACATGCCTTTTTTAAAAGGCCGCACAGGAACATAGTAGTCCCACCGGGCGCTTTCGGGAAAAACATGGAACCATTTATGCTTCGCATGAAGTTCGTCAAAAGCATGGTTAAAATAGCGTATGGTGTGGATGTCTTCGGGAACCGGGATGCCCCCGGCCTGGCGGATCAGGAAGCGGTCCGGGCCCAGGAGGTTTTCTTTCCAGGCCGGGAACCAGAGCCTCCTATAGCGTACCGCCTGGAGCACGAAGAGGAGATCCCAGCGCTGGATGTGGTTGGCCGCTGTCAAGGCGCCGTTTTTCAAGACCTTGCGGTTTTTGCGCAAAATGCCCCTGCCCCTGATTTTAAGGCCGAAGCGCAGGGGGCTCAGGATAAATACGAGGACGAAAATCCCCAGGTACATCACGGCGCTTCTGAAGCGGAAACCAAGGGATTTATCGATAAAGGGATAGCGCTCATCCAGTACCAGTTCCGTCTGCTTCACCGGAGGTATCATGTGTTCAAAGGGATCGCCGGGATAATCCGTGTCCAGTTCCGGCAGATAAGGCGCTTTCATGTATGTTCCCCTTCTTTCAAGATTTCCAGCGCGTTTTTATACAATATACTTTCTTTTTCATTGTCTGTAAGGTCCAGGTCAAGGAATTCCCTGAGGCACTGGCCGGGATCCCACATGGGGTAATCAGAGCCGAACAGGAACCGCCTGACGCCGTAAATGCGTATAAGCTCCGCGGCCCGTTTCTTCCCAAGATAAGGAAGGGAACTGGAAATATCGAAGCAGCAGCAAGAATCGCAGAGGTTTTCCAGGGCCACGCCGTAAACAGACCAGCCGCCGAAATGAGCCGCTACGGCAACGAGTTTCGGATACTTATCCAGCACCGCCCTGAGCCTCGCCGGATGGGAATAAGAATAACGGTAATCCCCGGTATGAAAAATAACCGGCAGCTTCCCTTCCAGAAGGGAATAGATCCTCATCATCCTGTGGTCGTCAATGTTGAATTTTTGCATATCCGGGTGGAACTTAACCCCCTTGAGGCCAAGGCTGATGATCCTTTCAACCTCTTCCCCGGGATCCGGCAGGTCCGGGTGCAGGGTCCCGAAACCTGTACATTCCGAATGTTCCCCGCAGACCGAAGCGATATATTCGTTGATGCGCCCCGTCTGGCCGGGAACCGCTGCGGCTGAAAATACGATGAAGCGGTCGATGCCGCCTCTGCGTCCCGACTCAAGCAGATCCTGAACCGTTCCTTTGCCGTACATGGAAAGCCTGTAGAATTCCCCGATGTTATCCACCGCTTTGGAAGCGATCTTATCCGGGTAAACATGGGCATGAAAATCAATTACCATTTTTGGGCAGTACCTCGCTGTTATATAATAAATAGTATATATCCGGCAGTTTGGGAATACCTGAGCCTAACCTAATCCTTGGGCCTTTGATAGAAATGTCCGTTAATCTGCTCTGTTTTTATGACATTAACAAATGCCGCAGGATCGATCCGCTTAATGGCGGTAACAAGAACGCTTACCTCATTGGCCGAAACCACCGAGTAGAGCAGAACCCGCTGTTTTTTTTCATAATTGCCAAAGCCTTCGAATGACGTGGCCCCATGGTTTGTTTCCTCCCGAATAAGGGCGTATATCGCATCAGGCTTGTTGGTGATAATCAACAGGGTTTTTTGTTGATAGCCCTGGTAGAGGAATGTAAGAACCCCGGTGGTGGTAAACTGAAAAATAATGGAATAAAGGGCCTTGTCCAGGGAAAAGAGCCAGCCCGCTGCAACCAGGATCACGCAGTTCCCTGCAAAGATATAGTTCCAGGCGTCTTTGCGGTATTTTTCAGAAATAAAGATGGCGATAAAGTCAGTCCCCCCGGAGCTGGCGTCGGCGAAGAGGCAGAGGCTGATGGCGGCTCCGTTGAGCAGGCCCCCGAAGACCGCTGAAAGAAGGGTATCATGGAGCTGGAGAAACCCGATAAACATGGCAGGCATAAAGTCGGTCAAGAACCCGCTGACGGCAACCATCAGGATTGAATAGAGGGCGAATTTTCTGCCGATGAACCTGAAGCAGATGACAGCCGGCACGGCGTTCAGGGCATAGTTAATCACGCTGAAGGGTACATGGAAATTCCCGTACCGCGAACAGATCTCCTGGATAAGCAGAGTAAGCCCCGTAAAGCCGCCGGGGATTAGCCCCCCGGCATGAACAAATGTATTGATATTGAAAGCTATAATAACCGAGCCGGCAAGAATCAGCACAAGCCGTTTCAGGGTATAAAGCGCCGCAGACTTCCCCATACCATAATTATAATAGAAGATCCTCTTCTTGACTATTCTTGGGCAATAAAGAATACTAAAAGAGCTTTTTTCAAAACCTGGCTGATCTTGAAAAAGGCCCTATTTTTCAGTTTAAGAGGCGTCTATGGCATTTTCGTTAAGCAGTTACCCCGTGATATACCGGGCGAAATTCAGTAATAACAAGTGGACAGGGGAGTATATCAAAAAGCCCTGCAAACCGCCGGAAGAAGAAGCGGCGATGAACGAGGCGGCCCGGAACGCCCTGGCGGATTCCCGCAATTTTTACAGCGACATGCCTCTGGTAAATTACACCACCCAATACGGTTTGAGCTGTTTTGAAGGCCTTAAAGCCCTGCCCCGGAAGGACGGCAGCCTTGCTATCTTCCGGCCAGGCCGGAACGCCGCCAGGTTTTACCGCTCCATGAAGGGCCTCTACATGCCCCCTTTCCCGGAAGACGAATTCGTCAAAGCCTGTGTGGAAACAGTCAAACAAAACGCGCAGATGGGATTCCGGCTGGCGTACAAACCTGAGTGGGAGAAAGATTCCTTTATGAGCGCCGATTCCATTTATATCAGGCCCTTTACCTACGCCGAAGGGGGAATCGGGGTGAATATCTGCCATGAACCCTGGGTGTTCATAATCACCACCCCGGTAAGCTCTTATTTCAAAGAGGGCAATTCAGACGCGGTGATCACCGATCGGATCCGGGCTACCCCCAGGGGGACGGGGTGGATCAAGGCGGCTTCCAATTATGTAATCGCCGCGTTAGCCAAGCACGAAGCCGCCGATGCGGGGTATATGGAATGTGTGTTCCTGGATGCTGAGCACCATAAATACATCGAAGAAGGATCTTCGTGCAATATCTTCTTTTACCTCAAATCCGGAGAACTGGTTACCCCGGAACTGGGCGATACTATCCTGCCGGGAATAACAAGGGCAAGCATCATCGAACTTGCACGGGACCGGAAGGTACGGGTTTCGGAACGGAAAATATCCATCGAAGAAGCCCTTGGGGAAACAAAGGAATGTTTTGTCAGCGGCACAGCAGCGGGAGCTACACCCATAAGCAGCCTTACCTGGCAGGGAAAGAAGCAGATCTTTTCAGACGGCAAGCCGGGAGAGTTGACTGCGGAAATCCGGGATACCCTCAAAAGCATACAGTACGGAACCATCCCGGATACTAAAGGCTGGATGGTCCAGGTCCCTCTTTGAGAATAAACGCCTGCCGGCTGCGGGGCTGGCGGGTTTTCCTTAAATCCTGCCACCCTTCCATTTGGGTTTGACGCCGCAGAGGCCGATGATGGTGAGGAATGTGAAGTACACCGGGGTAAACACAAGCTGGATGACGTAGGCAAGGCCTTTTTTCGGGAGCGAAACGCCGAAGAGGCCCAGAGTGGCTATGGTGTTCCAGGTCATTGAAAGAATCACCGCCGCAGGGAGGGGCCAGAGGGAAGGGATGAAGGGCAGCAGCGGGATGGCAAGGATGCCCATGGAAATGGTGATCATAAGAAAGCCAAAGTTGATGCGCGTAGAGATGTCGGGGCTGAAGAGGCCGCCGTTGTTCCACCGGAGGGTCTGGTTCACAAAGTCCTTCCAACTGTATTCCCCCCTAGTGATGACATGCACGTCAGGACCCAGAGCGGCGCGGATTTTGTAATGGGAACAGGCGCGGATCCGGGAGACCAGGGCGGCATCCTCGGTAGGCGATGGAGGGACTTTTTCGTAGCCTCCAACAGCCTCAAGGCTCGCCCTGCGGAGAATCATGTTATTGCCAAACCCCCCCCCTGCGGCACCCAGGCCGGTAGAGGCCGCCAGGTACATATAACGCACCCCGTGCTCAAAACACTGGTAGAGGTAAAAGAACCCCTTGCCTCCGGGTCTTTTCAGTACCGGACCTATGGCGGCCCCTACCCTCTCATCTGCCATACGCTTTACCATAGCGCCAATCCAGCCAGGGGGTATCTCGCAGTCTGCATCGGTAAAGAGGAGGAATTCCCCGGCTGAGACCTCAATGCCACGGGCCAGGGCGTATTGTTTGTGATTTAACGCGGGGTTCTCGGTAAGGGATATCGTCCGCATAGAGGATTTGCCTTTAATGAAAGCAGCGATTATCTTCGCGCTCTCGTCGGAAGAACGGTCATCAATAAAGATAAATTCGGCGTTAGGATAATCCTGAGTTTCAAGGCTCCTGAGGGTTTCCTCCATTCTGCGGCTTTCGTTGCGGACCGGTATGATCACGGAAACCCCAGGCAGGCCCTTCCCGGCGTTTCCGTCTGCAAGGTTCCCGGCCAGAGCTTTTTTATCCCGGCGCCATTCCAGAAACAGCCCCGCCATGAGCGCTGCGTGAAGGGAGACAAAAACAACGGCAAAACCGAAACGGAAAATGCCGTACAGGAGCGTTATCATTCAGTTGTAACCATTGTTTCATTAAATATCAGGCTATATAATGTTTCAAGGGCAGGGGAGTACCATGTTCAGAAAATCCATAGGATCAATCGCGGTTGTATTCAAATACGCGCCGGGACTTACGGTTGTAAAACTGCTGCAGGAACTTCTGGGTGCGGCCCTGGCGCCCCTTTCCATCCTGTTCACCCGGTATGTGATAGATACGGTGTCTTCCGCGCTGGCCGGAACAGGCCACATCGAAGCCATGTTTCCCTGGGCCGCCCTTCTGCTCTTTTCCCTTTTTTTAGCTTCCGTAGGCGACGGTTTTCTGAACGGTATCCTCTACATCGGGATAAAGCGGAAACTCAACATAGGTATGACGCCGGACATACCGGAAAAATTCAGGCGTCTGGATTACCCCTGTTTTGAGGACCGGGATGTTCAGGACATCCAGTCTCTGGACGCTGCGGCGCTGCGCCGGGTTTTTTCGGTAGTGTTCCAGGATTTTTGCCGCTATACCCTGACCCTGCGGGAGAATGTCGCCTTCGGGGACCTGTCGAAACTCCACGACGACAGCGCCTTGCGGCGGGCCCTTGAAACAGGGCTGGCGCACAACATCGCCGGTCTGGACGCGCCCCTGGGCAAACTGGAGGAAAACGGGGTGGACCTTTCAGGCGGCCAGTGGCAGCGCCTCGCCATTGCCAGGGGGCTTTTCAAAAACAGCGAGCTTATCCTTCTGGACGAACCTACCAGCGCCCTGGACCCGTTAATCGAAACTGAGATTCTGAAAAAATTCGCCGCCGCAGCAGCGGGAAAAACAGCCCTCCTCATCTCCCACCGCGTGGGGCTGTGCCGGCTCGTAGACAAGATTGTAGTGATGAAAGACGGTGGAATCGCCGAAACCGGTACTCACGATGAACTCATCGCCCTGGACGGCGAATACACCCGGCTCTACACCGCCCAGGAGATGTGGTACCGCTGATTTTTGAATGTCGTAATAATGGAGAATGGGGGATTCGAACCTGCGACCCTCCCATTACCCTTTTTGTTCCTAAACTTTTTATTTAGTTTGGTAAATAAATTATTCACTTTACCAAATAAAATATTTACCCCAAAAACTAGGGGCAAAAAGGACAAAAAAGGTTAAA
>JAISZE010000166.1 GCA_031269405.1 Treponema sp.
GCTAAAGTTACCTTTTCTAAATGTCCTATCCAAAAGGTTTCGGTTACTTTTTGAAATGTCTCATCACGGCGCGGCCTTTTGTGAGGCGGCGCCAGGCGCCCTGGCTTCCCTGCTTTATGGAATGAAATGGCTGATCGCCGTGAGCGCCGACAAATTCCTCTTTACGGGGATTGACCGTCAAATCCTATGCTTCAAGGGGAATAGCGCCGAGCAGAACCTCATCGGCATTGGTCTCTCATTCTTTCTATAATATAGTAAGATAGAAAAAAACGGCGGCAGGAGCAGGGACGAAAAAAGCCGCCCTTTCGGGCGGCTTTAACTCAACGGGCGCTACCTTGAGCGATTTTTAGTAGTCCATTCCTCCCATACCGCCCATTCCGCCACCACCGGGCATTGGCGGGGGGTCCTTCTTCTCAGGAATGTCCGTAATGGCGCATTCGGTGGTAAGGAGGAGGCTGGCGATGGAAGCGGCGTTCTGCAGTGCTGAACGGGTAACTTTCGCGGGGTCGATAATGCCGGCCTTCACCATGTCCACCCATTCCATTTTGGCAGCGTCAAAACCTACGCCTTTCTTTTCGCCCCTGGCCCGTTCGGCGATAACCGCGCCGTCAAGGCCGGCGTTTTCGGCGATCTGGCGGATGGGTTCTTCCAGGGCCCGCTTTACAATCTTGAAGCCCACCTTCTCGTCGTCCGTGAGGCCCGAAATATCCGAGGCGTCCAGGGCTTTGGCGGCCTGGATCAGTGCAAGCTCGCCGCCGCTTACGATGCCTTCGTCAATGGCGGCCCTCGTGGCGCTCAGGGCGTCCTCTACGCGGTGCTTCTTCTCTTTCAGTTCCACTTCCGTAGCGGCGCCTACGTTGATGACCGCAACCCCGCCGGCCAGCTTGGCAAGCCGTTCTTGGAGTTTTTCCCGGTCGTAGTCGCTGGTGGTGTCTTCAATCTGGGTCTTGATCTGGGCGATCCGGTCCTGGATGTCCTTCTGCTTCCCGGCGCCGTTGATAATCGTGGTGTTATCCTTGTCAATCTTGACGGTTTTGGCCTTCCCAAGCTGGGAAATGTCGGTGTTTTCCAGTTTGAGGCCCAGCTCCTCGCTGATAACTTCGCCACCTGTGAGGATGGCGATGTCTTCCAGCATGGCCTTGCGGCGGTCGCCGAAACCGGGGGCTTTGACGGCGCAGGTGCGGAGGGTCCCCCTCAGGCTGTTTACTACCAGGGTGGAAAGGGCCTCGCCGTCCACATCCTCGGCAATCATGAGCAGGGGCTTACCGCTCTGGGCGATTTTCTCAAGTAGGGGCAGCATGTCCTTCATGGTGGAGATTTTCTTGTCATGGATGAGGATATAAACGTCCTCGTACACGCTGGTCATGGTGTCCCGGTCGGTCACGAAGTAGGCGGAGATATAACCGCGGTCAAACTGCATGCCTTCCACGAATTCGATGGAAGTGTCCATGGTTTTTGACTCTTCCACGGTGATGACCCCGTCTTTCCCTACTTTTTCCATAGCGTCGGCGATGGTTTTTCCGATTTCGGAATCGTTGTTGGCAGAAACCGAGGCGACATGGGAAATTTCTTCCTTGTCCTTGATTTCCTTGGCGTTCTTCCTGATTTCCTCTACCGCCAGTTCCACCGCTTTGTCGATGCCCCGTTTCAGCTCGATAGGGGTCATGCCGGCGGCTACGGATTTGAGGCCCTCTTTTACCAGGGAGTAGGCCAGAACCGTTGCGGTAGTAGTGCCGTCGCCGGCCACGTCGTTGGTCTTAGTAGCAACTTCCTTGAGAAGCTGGGCGCCCATGTTTTCGTAGGGATCCGCCAGTTCCACCTCTTTTGCCACAGACACGCCGTCCTTGGTCACCGTAGGGGCGCCGAATTTCTTGTCCAGAAGGACGTTCCGGCCCTTGGGGCCCAGGGTCACTTTCACGGCCCTGGAGATCTGCTCCACCCCCGCAAGCAGCTTGCGGCGGGCTTCTTCGTTGAACAGTAACTGTTTTGCCATATACTTTGCTCCTCTTTTATCCCCGGCCTTAGACGTATATTCATAATTTTCCTTTTTACGTCCATGAAACCGGTATAATATGAAATGGATTTTGCCCCCTTAGACAGGGATGCCGAATCCTCTAAGGATTCTCATATAAAATACTAAATAATCGCCTAAACGGCAATAGGAAAAAGTAAAATTTTCACATTCTGCATTTGACTTTAACCGAAAATAAAGGCATTATAGAGTTACCAAAGGAAGCGTTAGAATGATGGAAATTTACACCGATGGGGGTTGCTCGGGAAATCCCGGCCCCGGGGGCTGGGCGTATGTGATCCTGGTAACTACGTTCCAGGGCCCAAAGATTGTAGCGGAAAAATGCGGCGCCGAAAGGGATACCACTAATAACCGCATGGAGCTCATGGGGGCTATTTCAGCTATGGAAGCCTTAAAAACCCTGCCAAGCGGGGCCCCCAGGGGGCGCATAACCGTTTATACTGATTCCCAGTATGTCCAAAAGGGCATAACCGAGTGGATTCAGGGCTGGAAAGCTCATGGCTGGCGTAACAGCGACAAGGAACCGGTACGAAACCAGGATCTTTGGCGGCGTTTGGACAGCCTCGTGGAGGACAAGGTTATCAAGTGGGTCTGGGTTCAAGGGCACGCAGGGGAGACCTACAACGAACGCTGCGATGCTCTTACGCAGAAGGCTATTGCCTCCCTTGTAAAACGGAAGAAGAAGGGATAAGACCTGGAAAGGCGTTCTGAAATCCGATCTTTTCTCGATTTAGGCTTTTTCAAAATATCAGGTTTTGAAAAAGGTTTTCATTTTTTTATTTTTGATCTTGTGGGTTTGCAGGAATCGTGTTATAATTATAGCTAGTTCCTGATTATAGGAAAAGGTTGTACAAAAAATAAGATGGTTCTGCATTTTTTGTAAGGAGTTGCCTATGAAAATGAGATACACAGGATTTTTTTTGCTGGGTTTACTGATTCTGGCCGGAGCGGTTTCCTGTAAGAGTACCAAGGCGGTAACCGAAGAGCCGCCCCGGGTGGAAGAAACGCTGGATCCCGAAAACGGGCCGCCTGACAGGGCTGCCCTCAATTCCCTGAATGACGCCGCCGGCAGGGCCGCCAACGCAAGGCAGTTGGTAATGGACTTTAACGGCCCTACGTATTTCCCCCAGGACTGGAGTTCAGCCGATTCTTTGTATACCCAGGCCGAATCCCGGAAATCTACCTCTACCCAGAGGGAAGCCAGGGACTCGGCGAACCGGTATGACGCTGCTGCAGGGGCTTTCAATGCCTTGGCGGATAAAACCCTCCCTCGTTACGCCCAGGATCTGGAAGGGGAGGTAACCGGCGCCCGGACCGCCGCGGTGAGCGCCGGGGCTGCGTATTATGCCCAGGATTACCTTCAGGAAGCGGATACCATAGCGGCGCAAGCCCTGGACCAGTATGACGGGAAGGATTATTACGCTGCCAGGGATACCGCTTTTGTCGCCCGGGACATGTATCAAACCCTGGAAACCGGGGTTGAGGCCCTTAAAGTACGGCTTATAATCGAAGACGGGGGCTTGGCCCGTTACGATCCTACTGCCATCGAAGCCGCCGACAAGCTGGGCCTTTCCGCTATTGATGATTACCATTCCGGCAATATAGCTGGCGCCAGGGGCAAGGCTTCCGATGTGCTTTCCCAGTACACCCAGTCCCTGCTTAAAGGAAAGGAATCCTATGCTTCCGATTCCGGCGCCGCCGCTGCTACCGAACGGCAAAGGGCCTTGGACGCCAAGGCCAATGTGGCGGTCAGGCAGGATTATGACGCCGCTAACGCTGTCTACAACAAGGCGGTTACTTTCTTCAGGGGAAAGAACTACGATGACGCGGCTGTTTTTTATAACGAATCCCGTTCGCTCTTTGAAAACACCGCACGTACTGCCAGGGAGAAGCGGAGTATGGCCGAAGAAGCCCTGAGGGCCGCAGAGCTTAAAATGACCGAAAGCGGCGAATACGCTGAAAAGGCTGAAATTCAACTGGAAGGAGGCGCACAATGAACCGCGCGGTAATTAGGCTTTTCCGGAACCTTCAGTTCCCGAAAAAGTCTGTTCTTGTATTATTCTTTGTTATGCTCGGACTCCGGGGAATAGCTGCCCAGGACGCCTTTTCCCAAAAGGAGATTGAACTCCCGGAACCGGTTCTTGCGGAAGAACCGGTTTATGTTTCCCCTGCTTTTCCGGCTTCTGCGGGGTTCTGGCTTCCTAATTTCGAGGAAGTAGTTTATTACCTCTGGAATTTCGATATCCTTACACCCCCTTCAGGCGTGGAGTACCAGCCGGTCGCTTTGCTGGCCGCCGCGGCCTCTACTGACGCCCCTATTCCTAATAGCATCAAAAACAACAGGTTTTTTGTGGAAAGCGTCAGGTTTACCAACCTGGCCCAGCAGGCTTTTGAAGAAGGGGACTATGACCTTTCTGCGGAATACTCCGCAAAGGCTGTAGACTACGCCAGGCAGTCGGATGAGTATGTGGCCTTGCAGCTTAAGATCCGGGAAACCGACGCCGCCATTGCCGCCGCCAAAGCCCGGCTTGACTGGGCTTCTTCTCAGGCGGTAAACGCTTCAAGCCGGTTCCCTAACGAATACAGCCGGGCCCAGGCCTCTTATACTGATGCCCGGAATTTCCGCGGCGCCGAACGCTATGACGATGCTATCAATGCGGCTAACCAGGTAATCAACGCCCTGGCCTATGTGACCGAAGCGCCTATTGCTCCGCCTCCGTCTGCTCCTGAATCCGGCGTTGTTTCTTTGCCGGCCCAGTATACCGTCCGGCCCTGGGCTATTTCCAAGGACTGCCTCTGGAATATCGCCGGCCGGCCCTGGGCTTACGGGGATCCCACCAAATGGAAGATCCTCTTCAACGCCAACAAGGCCAGGATGCCCCAGCCTGAGAACCCGGATCTTATCCATCCCGGTATGATCTTGGACATTCCCAGCATCCAGGGCGAAACCCGGCAGGGTATGTGGGATGCTTCCAGGACCTATACGCCTTTGAAGCAGCCGTAAGCCGGAGCCTTCACTCAATCCCTGGGGCAGGGATGGAATTTTCTGTTCCCGGGGTTTGTTTAGGTTCTGTAGTTTTGCAGCGAGCCCTGGTTTTGGAGATAGAGAGTCAGGGCTGTTCCCATAAGAGCGTGGATATAAGGCGGTTTTCCCATCCCTTTAAGGACATCCCCGGCTGGGATGATCAGTGTCTCAACATATTCATCATCATCCAGGTCCTGGGAACCGGAGTTTTTGAGATTTTCAGCCAGGAAAAAGTGGACTTTATTGGACATAATAGCCGGGTTGGGGTTGAACTCGCCTAGTTTGCTTATTTTCCCCGGTATATACGCGGTTTCTTCCCGTAACTCCCGGGCTGCGGCCTGGAACTCGTTTTCCCCTTTCTCAAAAACCCCGCCGGGAAACTCCAGGCTCAGATCCCCTGCTCCGTGGCGCCACTGGCGGACCATGATAAATTCCCTTCCTCTTTCTGTCTCCAGAACAGGAACCACAATGGCCCAGTCCGAGGTATCCAGGACCGTAAAGGTCTTAAGTTCATCTTCCGGGGATCGGCAGGAACATTCCCCTACGCTGAATACCGGGCAGGTATAAACAATCCGGCGGTTTTCTTCTTTCCAAATCAGATGGTTGTTCATAAACCACTACTCTATCTTAAACGAACCTTTTTGACAAATATGGAATATACCGTTATTCTTAAAGGGAAATACTGATACAAGAGGGGGTAACTATGGCTATCATAACTATTTCCCGGGAACTGGCGGCTTTAGGGGACGAAACTGCCCATGAACTGGCGGACAAGCTGAAGTACCGGTTTGTGGACCGTTACAGCCTGGAGGAACGGATTAAATCCTTTGGCGTAGAAAGCCGCAAGCTGGAAAAGTACGATGAGCGTAAGCCTTCCTTTCTGGCTTCCCTTTCGCAGGACAGGGACGATTACCTTCATTTCCTTAAAACCGCCATTCTTACCGAGGCAGGCTTAGGGAGCTGTATTTTTATTGGCCGCGGGGCCGGCGTCATTCTTAAAAATGTCCCCGGGGTTTTTACGGTGTTTCTGGTGGCGCCTTTTGAAATACGCCTGGAACGGGTAAAAAGTTATTTCCATTGCGACGAACGCCGGGCCCGGCAGATAGTGGAACAGAGCGATCATGACCGCGAAGGGTTCCACCGGTATTTCTTTGACGCCAGGTGGAAAGACCCGTCGAATTACCATCTTGTTTTGAACACCGGGTATCTGCATCCTGAAATTTGCGCCGAAACTATAAGGGTTCTGCGGGATCGGATTGTTTCGGAAGAAGCCGAGCTCCAGAATACCCTGCGCATCAGAGAACTTACCCTGGGGCAGCAGGTTAAGCACCATATTTTGTATGAAAAAGAAGTGCCTATTCACTTTTTGGAAGCCAATGCTGCCGAGAATAAGATTATCCTGTATGGGGTAGCCAATTCCCAGTCCCTGGTGGAAGCAGCCGCTTCTGCCGCCCGGGAGGTAGCGCCTGATGTTTCCATACAGACTGAAATCCAAGTGGTTCAGGAATACAGCGTTATGCCCTGACAGGAGGCAGCATGAACAAAAACGAGACACTGGCAAAACTCCATGCCATAGACAGGGAGTGTAATTATTTGGAAAAGGCCCTCGCTGTCCTGCGGTGGGATCAGGAAACCTGCCTCCCTGAACTGGGAGTGGAAGACCGTTCCGAGCAGCTGGCCCTTTTGGAAGGCATTGCCCACAAGCGCTTGACTTCTCCTGAAACCGGGCGGCTTCTTGGGGAACTGGGATCGGTCCCGGAAAACCCCCGGGGCGGCGAGTCGCTGCCGGACCCGGAACGGGACTTTCTCAAAGTCCTGCGCCGCAATTACGACCGGGCGGTAAAGCTCCCGTCGGATTTTGTGGCCGCCGCAGCCAAGGCCGAAGGGCTTTCCCAGGCCTGCTGGGTCCAGGCAAAAAGGAACAACGATTTTGCCGCCTTTCTGCCCTACCTGGAGGCCATGATCGCGATCTCCCGGAAACGGGCGGATTACTGGGGGTATAAGGATAACGCCTATGACGGCCTTTTGGATATTTACGAACCCGGCATGTCATCAGACGATATATCCGCGGTTTTTGGACCCTTAGGGGAACGGCTTTCGGCGCTGCTTGGGAAGATAGCCGCCAAACCCGGACCGGATACTTCCTTTCTGGAATGTGGTTTCGACACCGGCGTCCAGACATCCTTCAACAAGGAACTTATGAAGCGCCTGGGCTTCGACACCCGCAGGGGCCGGTTGGATGTAAGCGCCCATCCCTTTACCACCACCCTTGGGGCCGATGACGTCAGGATAACCACCCGTTACCTTCGGGATAACCCCCTTTCGGCTATTTTTTCCACTATCCATGAGTGCGGCCACGCGTTTTACGAACTGGCCTTTCCTGCCGGACTCCGGGGCAGCTGCCTGGCCGATGGCGCTTCTATGGGGATCCATGAATCCCAGTCGCGGCTATGGGAAAACGTCATTGGCCGGAGCCGCCCATTCTGGGAGGGCTTTTTCCCGCTCCTCAGGTCCTATTTCCCTGAACAGTTCAAGTCCGTAGGAATAGATTCCTTCTATCAGGCAGTCAACCAGGCCCGGCCTTCCCTTATCCGGGTAGAGGCGGACGAGGTCAGTTACAGCCTCCACATCATCCTCAGGTTCGAGCTGGAAAAAGCCCTTTTTTCGGGATCCCTTGAGCCGGCGGATCTTCCCGGCTTCTGGCGCCGGAGGATGAAGGAAATCCTGGGAGTAGAACCTGAAACCGACGCCGAAGGGGTGCTTCAGGATGTTCACTGGTCCATGGGCTCTTTCGGGTACTTTCCCAGCTATGCCCTGGGGAATCTTTACGGCCTTCAGTTCTTCCGCACTTTGAAGGCCGATCTCCCTCATTTCGAGGAAGATGCGGCAAGGGGTGATTTTTCCGCCCTTCATAGTTGGCTCGCAGATACGATATATGTCTGGGGCCGCAGGCTTGATCCTCCGGATCTGCTTAAAAAGGTTACAGGCCAGAGCCTTTCGGCAGGGCCTTTCCTCCAATATATAGAGGAAAAGTACGCTGATGTCTATGGAATTTGAACAGTTTGCCGTGTCCAGGGACTTCTTTTACCTGGCATGGTGCTGTGCAGGCGCCGCCCTGGGCTGCCTCTTCAGCAGGTTCAGGAAAAAAACGACTTTGCGGTTTCGCAACCGTACCGTTACTATAGCCTTATGTTTTTTTTCCTGTATGGCGGCGGCCCTGGCGGCGGCTTTTGTTTATTCCAAAGGGGCTGTCTATCTGGAAAAAACCTTGTACATCCCCGCAGGCATCCTGGGAGCCATCCTTATTCTTGCTTTCCGGTTTCCCAGGGCCGCCGGATTTCCCCTCATCTTATTGACCGGACTGGCGGTGGTCTGGCTGGGTTTTTCCTTTCTGCGTTTTCCCCGGCTTGATCCTCTTGCAGGGGAATCCGGTCCGCCTGTCGCCCTGGTAAGGCGGGACAGGGAGGAGCGTTTCCTGGTCCGTATCATCAGCGGGCCCCAAGGGGCTTCAAACACCCTAACCCTTGAGGTTCCCGGCGATGGGGCCTTTGAATTCACCCTTGATAAACTCGCCTGCGCTTCGTTGTATCCCCTGATTGGCGGTGAAATCCGGGGAACCATCAGCGGGATCCGGGAGGATTCCCAGGTTCTTTATACAGCGCCGGCTTTGGGATTCCATCTCCCCTGGGGGGTTTCGAGGGAAGAAATCCGCGGCGGCTTTCCTATTAACGCTGTGCAGCCCGGAACGGGAATTTATCTCTATTTTGACGGAAAAAGCCTGATTTACCGGTAGTTCCCCATATCCGTATACACGTTGACAAGCTCCTTAGCAGCCTTCATACTCCCTGTATGACTCTGGCAAATAAGATTACTTCTGTCCGTTTGATTTTGGCGCCTCTTTTCTTCGTTATTTATCTTCTTCCGCAGTTTTTCCCTAAGCTTTTTGAGTCCCGGACATTCTGGACCGTGCCTGTTTTGTGGATCATTTTTGTCGTATCAGAGATTACCGATTACCTGGACGGCATGGCGGCCCGGAAATGCGGGGAAGTAAGCGACATCGGCAAGCTCTACGATCCCTTCGCCGATACGCTGACGCAGCTTACCTATTTTTTCTGTTTTGTCATTGACGGGATTTTGCCGGCACTGTTGTTCCTCCTGGTGTTGTACCGGGAATTCGGCATCCTGTTTATCAGGAATTTGATGCTCCGGAAAGGCATCGCCATGGGGGCCCGTATGGGGGGCAAAATCAAGACTGTAACCTATATTCTGGCCGGAGCCTGCGCCCTTCTGGCTTCCAGCGTCCGCCGCCTCGGGCTGGACAATAGCCTTTACCGGATAACAGCCATAACCGCCTGCGCCATTTTCGTGATTTCCGTGATATTCGCGGCTTATTCGTTCCTGGATTATGTTTCCGTGTATAGAAAACACTAGCAGCTTGATTACACTAAAAGGCATGTTTAAGAGAAACTAACCGCGAAGGCGCAGAAGGCGAAAAAGGATGAAATACCTGGATGTTTCCTTGTTTTTCTCCTTCCTTCTTCGGCTTTTTCGCCGCTGTGGTTTTGCTCTCTTTATCTTGGCAATTCCTCATATTAGGCGGGTTCTTAGGCAATAGACCCTTTTACGGCCATATAATGAAGGCAAAAGTGAAAAAAAGTGAAAAAAGATGAAAAAAATACAAAATTTCTAAAAATTCACTTGACAACAAGTAGATCCCATGGTACAGTATATATACTTACTTCGATGTATGAGCTTGTTCCAAAAGCCGGTTAGTGCGAACCTCCGGCTTGGCGGACAAGTTTTGGACTACTGTCCGATGGAAAAAACGGTCAAACCGGACTGGAATCCGGCCCGGTTTTTCCCCTAAATCGAAGGAAGCTGGACAAGCGGGTCTTGTCTCCCCAAAAACTGAAGTTTTGGGACAGTTTTATATATTTATCGTAGAAGGGGGGTTACTGTACATGAACGCCGCTAATTCGTTGTATTATAAGCAATTAGTGTCCTGTTTTGCCCCCTCTTTG
>JAISZE010000085.1 GCA_031269405.1 Treponema sp.
TCTTCTGATGGTCTGGTATTCGCGGTTTATGTTTGAAAAGATATACGGGGGTGTCCGGAGGCGGATAGATACCGTTGTTTCAGGAGGGGCGCCTCCTGAGTGGGGCCGGAGGCTGGCCGGGAAGCTTTCACGGTGCGTGAGTTGGGAAGAAAAAGAAGCTGCGGCGGCGGAACACAAACGGTATGCGGACAAGAGGCTTATGGATTATATCGCATTTATGAAGAGCACGAGCGCGGCGGCGTCCGAGGCGGAACGGGAGGCCGGCGTGGAACGGCTGGAATTGTTCCGCCGGGAATACCCCGCTGTCGTCGACGGGTTTATTAAATGAAAAGACTGATTACCCCGTAAGCCGGGGAACTTGACAAAATGTTATCTAAATATAATAACAACCGCTAAGACCAGGCGGAGAAGGGATGAAACCGGTAGAAAGGCACTATGATCTGACCGAAGGGGTCATTTGAAAAAAATTAGCGCTCTTTTTCCTGCCGATTTTCGCAGGAAGCCTGTTTCAGCAGTTATATACAATCGTAGATGCGGTTATTGTCGGTCAGTTTGCGGGGGTTAACGCCCTTGCGGCTATTGACTCCATATACGGGGCTTCATCAAACTTCCGGTCAATTTCTTCACCGGTCTTTCCACAGGCGCGGTTATCATCATTTCCCAGTATTTCGGGGCCAGGGACAGCGAAAAGTTATCCCTGGCGGTACATACCGCAGTTGCCTTTGCCTTTACCGGCGGTTTGCTTTTATCGGCAGCCGGTATTGTACTGTCGCCTTTGTGCCTGCGTTTTTTGAAAGTCCCGGACGATATTTGCGCCTCCGCATTGTCGTACCTGAGAATCTACTTTGCCGGAATGGCGTTCTCTATGAGCTATTTGCGGGAAACTGGATCTTTCGATTTGGCTGACCGTGGATTCTTTTGGTGTCGCTCTTTCAACCTTTGTGGCCCAGAATTATGGCGCCCGTTTATACGACCGGGCCAGAAAGGGAGTGCTGGTCTGCGCCGGTATGTCGGTGGGTATTGTTTTCGTCATCAGTGGGGTCATTGCGGCCCACTTTGGGCTGGGTTTGGCGGACGGGCTGTTCCGGCGCCCGCCTTGACCGTATGAATCCGGGGGTCCAGGGGCTGCATTTCTTCCCCGAAACGGAGTATGCCGCATTCCGAAAGGATATTACTGGTCTTTTCCCACAGGAGCTTTGCCTGACTCCGCAATTTTTCGCCGCCACAGTTTCCCTCAGTTTGTTTAGTTCGGCCTCAAAGTTTACCATTGGCCGTCACTTGAAGCGGACCCTTCATCGCACCTGGAAGCATAAAGCGCCGGGAGAAACAGATCTGTCGTAACCGGTATTATGACTCTGAAGAGGATTGTCCACACGGGGTCCTTCCGGGAGCGGCAAGATAACCTGGGCTGAACTGCGGCGCGGTAAAATGCTAAGGCTCCCAGGGGATTCCGTTTTCTTCCAGCGCCGCTTTGCCTAGTGCTATTAATTGTTCCGTAGACAGCAATTCGGTTTTATATTCAACCAGAAGGCTGCCGGTAAGGGTTTTGATTTCCGCGCCTGTAATGCCCGGAACCTCCTGTATCCGGGCAAGAACCCTGGCGGCCAGGGTTTCGTTTTTAAGTTCCTGCAAACGCAGGCGGACGCGGCCGGGAATAAAACTTACAATCATGGCTGTTTCTTTGCGGCGCTTTCCCGGGCCAGCAGGGGCCGCATGCTGTTCACGCTGAGGAGGAGGGTGGTCAAGTTGTGGAGCACCATGGATACGCCGCTTTTTGAAGCTCCGAAGATCCCCCAGAGCATTAAGGCGCTGTTGATGCTTACAGCCAGGCTGGTGTTGGTGTGTATTTTTTTTATCGCTCCTCTGGCAATAAGGCGGGCTATAACCAGGGGATAGAGGGACGGGGCCTTGAGGGTTATGTCCGCTACATCGCGGCTTAAGTCGGCGCCTTCTTTCATGGCGATGCCCACATCAGATGCCGACAGAGCAGGCGAATCGTTTATGCCGTCCCCTACCATGGCGGTAACAAAACCTTTGGCTTTCAGGGATCTGATTATATCCGCTTTTTCGTGCGGCAGCAGTTCCCCTCTGAACGAATCAATGTCCAGTTTTTTTGCCGCTCGTTCCGCGGCGCGCTTGTTGTCCCCTGAAAGGAGGAAGATCCGTTTGACCCCCAGGCAGCGCAGCATGGCAATCACCTCCCGGGCTTCTTCGCGGAGAGGATCGTCAATGACGAAAACAGCGGCGAGTTTTTTTTCAATCCCCAGGTAGAGCAGGGACTTGCCTGTTTCGGCAAATTGTTCCTCATCTTTCGCTGCAAGGGAAAGATCGATACACTCGTCTTCTTCGATGAAATGCCGCGAACCGATGACCGTATGGTTCCCTTTGTAGTCTGTAACGATTCCGTGGGCGGCGATATATTTTACGTTTGTGTGTTCCTCACGGTGTTCGATTCCCCGCTCCCTGGCATGCCTGACAATGGACTTGGCTACAGGATGGGGAAAGTGTTCTTCAAGGCACGCGGCGATTTTCAGGGCCTCGTTTTCGCCGAAATTGTTGTACGTGATGATCCTGTCCACTGCCGGCGCCGCCCTGGTGAGGGTTCCGGTTTTGTCAAAGACGATGGTGTCAACAGCGGCAAAAGTTTCCATAGGCGCGCCGCCTTTAAAGAAAACCCCGTTGTTAAGCCCTTCCCGCATGGCGGCAAGAAAGGCCAGCGGGGTGGCAAGTTTTATGGCACAGGAATAGTCAACAGAAAGGACGGACTTCGCCTTTTCAATCCCCCCTAACAGGGCCGTGGTTCCCGCCATAAGGAAACTAAACGGCACAAGGCTGTCCGCGAGTTTTGCCGCCTCAAGCTCCGTATCAGCCTTAGCCGCCTCTGACCGGGCAATGAGGGCGAGGATCTTCTGAAACCGCGTATCCCCGCCTTTCTTCCGCACCTCTATTTCAAGTTCGCCTTCTTCGACGACCGTACCTGCGTGGACGCTGTCGTCCTTCTCCCTGAGAACCCCCAGGGATTCGCCAGTCATGGAAGCTTCGTTCACCCCGGCCCTGCCGGAAACCATCCTGCCGTCTACAGGGATTACCCCTCCGGTTCTTACGATAACATGATCCCCAATCTCAAGAGCCGCAGCAGGTAATTCGATATCCTCCCCGCAGCGTCTGACCCAGACCGTTCCGGCGTTAAGGGAAATCTTTTCCGCAATATTTTCACGGGACCGGCGTTTCGCCCACTCTCCAAGATACTCACCGGTTTTGAGCAGGACCATAAGGGCCCCAGCCGATTTGTAATCCCCCTGGGCAACACTAAGCGCTATCGCCGAGGCATCGAGGAGAGGCACGTCCATTTTCATTTTGCCCAGCGATTGAAGCCCCCTGATCCAATACGAAAGGGCCGTGATGACTGTTAAGGCAGGCTTCCATTGCGGAGGGCAGAACAGGCGGATAAGCTGGGATGCCGCGAATGCCAGCGGCGGCTTCTCTCCCGCTTCCCTTCCGCCTTCTTTGCGCTGCGGCGCTGAAACATTTCCTACCAGTGCCGCAAGGGAACGGATACCCAAAGCCGGGGTTTCATAATAGACCAGAATGCTGCCGCTTACGGGGTTGACCGAAACGCTGAGCACCCCTGGAGCACCGGCAATCTGCCGCGCAATTTCCCTGTACTCAAGGCGGGCCAGTTCCGAAGGGTTACAGCGGAACCGGGCCCGTCCGGGCAGCGAATGAACCAGCGCCGCCTTGAGCATGATCAGCCCGCAGCGCCTTTCGATTTCCGCTGGGCGTCGGCTTCTGCAAGCAGATCCTCAGCGGACTCTTTGGCTGTTTCAGCGGCTTCCATGGCCATATCCTTAATGTCCATCAGGCCGCCTACAGCCTTGGTGCACAAGGCGCGGAGCTCTTTGCTGTTTTTGTAAACCAGTATCCCCACTGCGGCGCCGCCGAGAAAAGCAAGCCCATACTTCCACCAATTATTCATACCTACCTCCAAACGGGATCGTAAACGCAAAACAATGATAGCAGAAAACCCTTACCTGTGGTTATATAGATCTAACAGCATAGTGTCAACATAGCATAAGAAACCCGCCAAACTTTACGCGCCTATCTGGCTAACAGACGGTTGAGCCGCTTCACAAAGTCTGAAGGGTCTTTCAGCTTAATCCCCTCCACTAAAAGGGCCTGATCC
>JAISZE010000098.1 GCA_031269405.1 Treponema sp.
TGGCCGGAGATGCCGCAGGCGATGTAGACCTTGGTCTGGACGGTCTGGCCGGTTTGGCCCACCTGATGGGCGTAGGAAATCCAGCCCGCATCCACCGCGGCGCGGCTCGCTCCAACGGCGGCGCCGATTTTAGCTGCCAGCTTTTCGATCACCTTGAAGCCCTCGCTGCCCTTCATGGCCCGGCCTCCCGATACGATGATCGAGGCGTCGGCCAGGTTCACGACGGCTTCGGTATTGCGGATGTATTCGAGGATGCGCTTGATCTTCACGGCGTCGTTTGGGGCCAGATCCTCGACAATGATTTCTCCGGTACGGGAAGCATCCGGGGCTGGAGCCTTCATGACGCGGGGCCGCACGGTAGCCATCTGGGGCCGGTGCTTTGAACAGCGGATGGTGGCCATGATGTTGCCGCCGAAGGCCGGCCTGGTCTGGAGGAGGTCGCCGTTTTCCGGGTCGATGTCGAGGCCCGTACAGTCCGCTGTGAGGCCGCAGACCGCCATAACCGCCGCACGGGGGGCCAGGGCGCGGCCGCGGGTCGTCGCTCCGCAGAGGATGATCTCCGGCCGGTACTTGGCGATGAGCCGGTTTAAGAGCCTCCCTTCAAGCTCATCGTTGAAACCCGCAAGACGGGGATCTTCGGCAACTATGACGATGTCCGCACCGTAGGGGATAAGGGAAACAGCGAGGTCTTTGACCTTCACGCCGAAGAGCACCGCTCCGACTTTGCTTTTCCGGAGGGCCGCCAGTTTCCGGGCGGCGCCGAGGAGTTCGTGGGTCACAGGGTGCACCTTCCCCTCTTCCGCAACTTCCGCCATGACCCAGATGTTTGAGAAACCCTGTTTATCGCTATCGTTGGTTATCAGCATATTGTTTACCCGCAATCCTTATAAAATCCCACGGCTTTTTAGTTCTTTGAAAAGCTCCGCCGCGGCCTGGGCAGCGCTTCCGCTAATCTTTTTGGAGGCCCCGCTTCGGGGAGGTGGCGGCTCGGTTTTGACAACCCTGGTGGGGGAACCGTCAAGGCCGATTTTATCGGCTTCCGCACCGATGTCTTCAGGTTTCCACACGGGGATTTCCGCCTTTTCGGACAGGAGGCGGCCTTTGAGGGTGGGCACCCTCGGCGTATTGATGCCTTTGACCACGGTTACCACCGCGGGGAAGTCAAGTTCGCAGACATCGCAGCCGTCCTCGTGCATGCGCCGCAGTGTGACGGTTTTGCCCGACACGGCGTCTACGGCCATGACCTGGGCCGCGAGCTGCCAGTCCAGGTGCGCCGCGATGCCCGGTCCAACCTGGGCGGTATCGCCGTCGATGGCCTGCCTTCCACAGAGGACCAGGTCAACGCCGCCGATTTTCTCGACGGCCTTGGAGAGCACGTAACTCGTAGCCCAGGTGTCCGAGCCGCCGAAGGCCCTGTCGGAAAGGAGGACCCCCCGGTCGGCGCCTACCGAGATGGCCTCCCGGATGACGCTGGAGGCCCGCTCAGGCCCCATGGACAGGGCGATAACCTCGCCGCCGTACTTTCTGCGCAGGAGCACCGCCTCTTCAACGGCGTAGGTGTCGAAGGGGTTGAGCGTAGCGGCAATGCCTTCCCGGACAATACGCTTGGTTTCCGGGTCTATCTTGGCATCGGTGGTGCCAGGCACCTGTTTTATGCAAACGACTATCTTCATTGTTGTTTCCTTACTTATTCCTTATTTCCAGGTTTCGGAGATCAGGGGATACTGGGTTTTGAAGCCCAGGAGCGAGAGATACACGCCGCAGGCGGGGTACCAGCCGTGAATCTGCCTGAGGCACGCGATGGGGTCAAAGGAGGTGTCCTCGGGGATGGTGTAACCCACGGCATCGGACAGGAGGCCGATCTTCTTGCTCATCCAGGCTTCGATGATCACCGGCACATCAGGGTACTTTGCGAGCATCTCATCAATAATAACGTTTTTCTCGATAATCGGCTGGGTGATGATGAAGGAAGCCCCGGCGGCGAACTTCCGCTTGAGCTTCTCAAACTCGTGTTCAGGCGGCTCGTAGGGGTTAAAGGCCGCGCCCATGGTAAAGGCCCCGGGGTACTCCCGGTTGATGTAGCGCAATAGCTCCACAGAGGTTACCGACTGCACCTCAGTTGCGCCCACATCGGCGGGCTGGAGCTTGGGCAGCCGGTCCGAGCCGTCGCCGGACACCACGAGGAGGTACGTAATCCCCAGCTTTTTGCAGGCGTCAAGGATCTCGTGGAGGTTTTCTTTCGTGTGGAAGGTGTTGAGGTGGATCATCACCTGTTTCCCGTTTACTTTAAGGCCCAGCTCCTCGATACACTCAGCCCCCTGGAACGCCAAAAGGCCCATAGCATTGTCGGTGATGCAGGCGCAGCGCCCGCTCTCCCGGACCTTCTCGTACTTGTCCGTAAAAAGCTGCAAATCCGCATCAAGTTTTTCGCTCGCCTGTTTGGGCGGCAGAATCTCTACATGGTAGATTTTATTCTGAATATGTTGACGCATTGGTCAATCCCCCCGATCATTTTTGGTGTATAAAATTTTACAGGTTTATAATATAGAAAATCGAAAAAGTACACTATAATATTTTTTGTCCAAATATAGTAATATTTTGCTATTTTGGTGTTTTTATTGACAGAGGCGCATTTAGGACGAAAGTCCGGGGTTCCTGCAGTATCTTTAATTTCCCAGGGTTTTCCTACCGATAAGAAAGGGGGGAGGCCATGAAACGATCATTGTTTGTCATATTACTGGTACTTACGGCGCTTTGCGGCGCTTTCCGTCTTTTTGCGGTAGGGGAAAAAACCATCATTATCGGCGCTTCATACGGTTGGGAGGCCGTGGAAAGACGTTCCGGCGTTATAGAACTGCCCCTGGCACGGCCTCATCCGGTGCTGATCCTGGCCGGGGCCGAAGCGCAGGCGGAAGTTCCGCCGGATTACGGGGCGCTTCCGGCTGAAACAGACCCTTCTCTCGATCTCTATCTCTCTTTTGATGAAGTAACGCCTGGCGCTTTTGCGGATAAAAAAGGCCGCTGGGACCTGTCCGTTTCCTCCGCAGCCGGCGTTTCCCCCAGGCCCTGGACCCGTACCGGCGAGGGAGCGGCGCGGTTTTCCGGGATCAGCGGTTCTGGCCCTCTGACCCTTAGGCCCCGGCAGAGCGCCCTTTTTGTCCCAGGCAGCAGGGTAGGGGATTTTTCCCTCGAATTCTGGTTTTTTCCCATGAGCCTTGAGAACGGCGAAGAACTGCTCGCATGGACTTCTTCCCGATCCGGCGCAGGGGACGCTTACAGCTTCCAGCGTATCCGCTGCGTTGTTTTGAAAAACCGCCTCCAATGGACTTTTCCTGATTTTTTTTCCGATCCTTCGGGACAGAAAAGCATGACACTTGTCCTTTCGGGACCTCCGGTGATACCCAAGACCTGGTCCCATCACCTTATCCGTTTCAACGCGGATCTGGGGCTTCTGGAGTACCTGGTAGACGGCCGGCTGGAATCGGTTGATTACGCCACTTCCACTGGCCGCGAAGGCGGGGAGGTGTATACGCCCGTGGCCGGCGAGGATTGCAGCCTCGTCCTGGGGAACCAGTTTTCGGGGCTAATGGACGAGTTCCGCATATACAGTTGTTACCGGGAAACCCCGGCGCTGGCCCGGTATCTCCGGGAAGGCCGGGTGGAAACGAGGACCCTGGATCTGGGAAAATCATCAGGAAGGCTCCTTAAAATTGAGGCCTTCGGAGGCCAAAGCGCCGGCAGCGCGGGGAATACACGGAATTGGTACGCCGGAAACGGCAGCCTCCGTTTTGCGGATCATTCGGAACTTAATTTCTTTGTCCGTACCAATAACACGCCTTACCTCTGGAATGATGTTCCCTGGGTGCCGGTAAAACCAGGGGAAGATCTGCCTTCAAGCCTTTCGGGCCGCTTTATTCAGGTTGCCGCGGATTTTTACCCTTCAGGGGACAGGGAAACCAGCCCTTATCTGGATGAACTGCGTATCATTTACCGGGCCGATGATCTCCCGCCCCCGCCTGCGCTGGTTATCGCAGCGGCCAAAGACGGCGCTGTAGAGCTTTCCTGGAAAGCCAGTCCGGGCAGAAATGTGGAAGGCTATCTCGTTTATTACGGTGTTTCCAGTGGAGAATACTTCGGTGATCATGCTATAATCGAAGGAAGACCGGCAAGATCGCCTGTAAACGCAGGGAACCGGACGAAAGTGCGCATCGAAGGGCTGAACAACGGAACTCTTTATTATTTTGCAGTAGCCGCTTATGACGGGCAGGGAAGTCCCGGTAGCAGCCCGCCCGGCGGCTTTGATGTTACCCCGGAAGCCGGGGATTTTTCCCGTGAAACCGCCGCCCGGCCTTTAAGGATGGTAGAATGAGTCCCATAGACATGCAGGATGTGCTGGAACGCGCCCGGGGAAGCGCCCAGATAGGGGATCACGAAGAGGCCGAACGGCTCCTCAAAAACTACCTCGCCAAAAACCCCGATAGCCGCGAAGCCCGTCTCCTTTTGGGGACGACTTTCGCCCGTGAAGGGAAACTCACTGAATCCGCAGATGAATTTACCACCCTCCTGGCAAAGGATCCTCAGGATATAGAAGCCCTTAATAACACCGCCGTTATTTTCCGCCGTCAGGGCAGGCTCCAGGATGCCCTGGACGCCCTTATCACGGCTATTGATATCAATCCGACGAAGGCGGAATTTCATTATAACATCGGGAACATCCACAAGCAGATGGGGGATTTAAAAGCCGCGTCTATGGCTTACGCCAAAGTGATCGAGCTTAACCCCGTTTACGTACCGGCTTACAACAACCTTGGGACTATTTATGATCAGCTCAAGGAGTACGATAAGGCATACGGGGTTTTTCGCAAAGGCCTGGCTCTGGACCACAATAACCCTACCCTTCACTTTAATTACGGCGTAGCCCTGGAAGCCAACGGCAAGATGGAAGACGCCGCAAACGAATACCGGGCGGCGATACGCAGCAAGCCCGGCTGGCTTGAACCCATGAACAACCTGGGGATCATTCATTTCAAACAAGGCCGCCACGACAAAGCTGTTGATACCTTTAACCGCATCCTGGACATGGATCCCTTTAACGCCGAAGCCCGGAACAACATGGGCGTGGTCCAGGCGGATCAGGGGCGTATTAAGGAGGCTATCCAGAATTACCGCAGGGCTATCGAGGCGGATCCCAGGTACACCAGGGCAGTAGTCAACCTGGAACGGGTGCTGGAGGAATCCGGCGACTTTGCCGATGCCGTGCTGGAACTGGAGAAGCTGGTAAAGCTCACGCCTGACAGCCCCGAGGTCAGGAACCGGCTTGCAGGGCTCTACCTAAAAATGGAACGTTACCCCGAAGCCCTGGAACAGGCCCAGGCGGCTCTGGAGTGGGATCCCGAAAGTATCCAGGCCCTGCGGGTTCAGGGGGCGGTTCAGCGGGTTACCGGCCAGGACGAGGAAGCCAAAGCCAGCTTCGAGAAGATCCTCTCTATCGATCCCGGCAACTACGCCTTCCAGCTTGACCTTGCGGATATTCATTTCAGGCGCAAGGAGTACAAGGAAGCTGAAGAACGGATCCAGGCCTACCTTGCCAGGCGGCCTAACGACAGGGGGGCGAAACTTCTCCTGGGCAAGCTCTACGCTGAAATGGGGAACCGTACTCATGCCATCCAGGTTTTCGAGGAGCTTTCACGGGCAGACCCCAACGACGCCGAAGCCCTTGCCGCCCAGGCGGAACTTCTTAAAGAGGCCGGTTCCCTGGAAAAGGCGCTGCGCACTGCAGATACGCTGGTAAACCTTCAGGGTAAACGGGCCACATCGGAAGATCTTTCGGAACTCAACAAATCTCTTGAATTTTACGAAAACGCGGTCAGCGCTTATTCCTCATCGGTAAAGGAGATGTGGGACCGGAACATGAAACTCCTTTCCGGCGGCGCTGAAGAAGAGACCGCCGGCGCTGATACCCTGTCCCTGCTCCTGGGCGCTTCAGGAATGACCCAGGAAGTTGATGAGGAAACTGAAGCGCTGTTTATCGAGGATAGCGAATACTTTGACGAAGTCGAAGCTGAAGACGGATTGTTCGACGCCGGGGGGGGGTACGCGGTCCCTGAAGACAGCGAAAATCTGTCCGCTTCAAGTCCTGAGAATTCCCTCGATTCCCTGGCCGAGCCGGAAGATTTCCCCGGGGAAGCCCGTGGCCCTGTAGCGCCAGGCCAGGGCGGGGCCCCCAAAGCCCAGGAGCCGGCGTCCCAGGATTCCGTATCCCAGGAGCCTCAAGTTCAGGAACCTGCGCCTCAGCCTCCGCAGGTTGATCCCTCTCCCTCTCCCCCTCCTCCTCCTTCCCCCTCCCCCTCCCTTCCCCAGTACCAGCCTCCTAAACAGCCTGAACCTGCTCCTCAGGAAGAAACCCCGGAGACGGCTAAAACCGCAGAAACCGGCGAAGCTCCGCTTCCCGAAGAAGTTCCCTTGCCGGAAGAAGCGCAACCTGAAGAAGCCCCCGAAGAGGATCTGCTCTCTTTTGACGAGCCAACCCCGGATCTTGATTCCGGTGAAAATGAGACGCTGTTCGGCGGGGAAAGCGCCGAAGACCTGACGCAGGCGGAACCTGAAGAGCTTTTACCGGATTTTGAATCCGAACCTGAACCGCTTGAAGAAGAAATTCCTGCGCTTTCTGAGGAGCCCTTCACTGAAGAAGCGCCGCAGGACGAAGTCCTGTTTGAAGGACAGCCCAAAGCCGAACCTGCTTTAGACGCGCTAAAGATCGGGGACATCAGGGCTTCTGACATACTAGGGCTTTTGAAGAACCTTAAATACCTGACCCGGTCCCTCCCTGAAAAAGACAAAGACAATTTCCTTAAAAGCGATTGCCGGCTAAGCCTGGAATTTATTATTGATGTACTTGAAGGCAGGAAAGGCCTCTTCCGGGATATTGAGGAACGGAAAGGCGAAACAAGCGGGGCCATTGATGTAAACAGCAGCCCTGAGCCTCAGGAAGTCGCAGGGACGTTGAAATATCTGAAGCATCTGGCGGATGATCTGCCTGACTGCGGGCTTTCGGCTGCTATAACCCGTAAGGCCGAGGCGGTTATTGCGGAACTCGAAAAGCTCAGGGAAACACGGCGGCCTGAAGAGCCGCAGCAGGCAGCCCGAGGGGCCTATGGCGGCTGAAGTCAATAAAAAAATAGACGAATATATAAAAAACATGCCCAGCCTGCCTACTTCTGTGGTCAAGGTACTGGAGATCTGCAATAATCCCCAGACCAGTCCCGCGGATCTTAACCATGTCGTTTCCCTGGATCCGGTGCTGGTAGGAAGGGTGCTCAAACTTATTAATTCCGCCTATTACGGTATTTCCAACCATGTGACCAATCTGGTCCGCGCTATCATCATGCTGGGGATCAATACGGTAAAAAACTTAGCCCTTTCCACTGCGGTTATGGGGAACTTCTCTTCAAAAAAAGATCCCCTGGGTCTGGACATGGAAGGTTTTTGGCGGCACTCCCTTTGCGTTGGCGTTTCGGCCAAGCTCCTGGCCCGGAAGCGGGGCGTCGATTCCAGGCTGTGGGAGGAGTATTTTACAGCAGGCCTCCTTCATGACATTGGCAAGATTCCTCTGAACGCTGTGTTGTCCAAAAATTACATGCTCACCCTGAGCGCAGCGGACAGGGAACGGGCGCCTCTCTACCTGGGGGAACAGAAAACACTGGGGATGGATCACTGCGCGGCTGGCGCCGCTATCGTACAAGCCTGGAAGCTCGAAGGGCCTGTAGGGGATGCTGTTGTACATCACCACCAGTACGCGGAGTATTCAGGCGCTTACAAAGATGTTCTTTTCAGCGTAATCGCGGCTAACCGTTTCGCCTCCCTGGCGGGGATAGGCTTTGCCGGAGACCGTCATCCTGATAAAATAGAAAGAAATGTCTGGGACGCCCTTGGGGTAACCCAGGATGCCTTTGATGAATTTGAACCGGTGGTGAACGGGGAAATTGAAAAGGCAAAAATTTTCCTTAAAATTTAGGCGCTGTTTTGCGGCAAGGGACAACAATCCCGAACCGGCGCCGTGCGGAGCTGTTATGCTTTTTGTCCGTTTTTGGGGAGTCCGGGGTTCCATCCCGTGTCCTGGTTCATCTACGATTGTCTATGGCGGCAATACCTCATGCCTTGAAATCCGGGCAGGGGAGCGGCTGGTTATCATTGATTTCGGCACAGGCATTAAACCTCTTGGAGACTGGCTTATGGCCCATGAAGCCGGAAAAGGCCCAATAGACACGGATATCTTTATCAGCCATACCCACTGGGATCACATCATGGGGTTTCCCATGTTCGCGCCTCTCTTTGTTCCTGCAACAAAACTCCGGATCCGGGGGCCTGTCTCTTTTGAGGATGATACCCTGGAATCCATCATCGGCGCCCAGCTTTCCTACCGGTACTGGCCGGTACGGCAGAGCGAACTGGCTGCCAAAATAACATACGATCAGATACGGGAAACCGTAATGGACCTGGGAGGAGGACTTAGCGTTACGGCTAAATATCTGAACCATCCCATTTCCTGTTTAGGCTACCGTTTTGAATACCAGGGCAAGTCTATCGTTACCGCTTATGATCACGAACCCTTCCGCAACCTCTTCCCTACGGATCCCGCAGATCCGGGATACAATGGGGACGCCGCACTGGAAGGGGAACAGGCGGCGAAGGAAGAAAACGAAAAGATACTCCGTTTTTTCAGCGCCGCGGATATACTCATACACGACGCCCAGTACACTTCGGAGGAGTATGAGAAGCACCTGGGCTGGGGGCATTCTTCCTATGATGACAGTATCAAGGCTGCCGCCCAGGCGGGGGTCAGGAAGCTGGTATTTTTCCACCACGATCCGAACAGGACAGATGATCAGCTTATGGAACTGGAGAGAGGATATGCAAAACAAGCCGCTCAATATAGCATTGAAGCCATGATGGCCAGGGAAGGGCTCACCATAGAAGCCTAGAGGAGGAATTGTGTCAAAAGTAAGCATCAGGAAGGTAAGGGCGATTCTGACAGCCCCGGGGGGAATCAATCTTATTGTGGTTAAGGTGGAAACTTCGGAACCAGGGCTGTACGGCCTGGGCTGCGCGACCTTCGCCTACCGGGAGAAGACCGTTAAATCCATGGTAGAGGATTATTTTGATCCTCTTCTTAACGGACGGGATCCGGCTGATATAGAAGATCTCTGGCAGCTTATGAACTGTAACTCGTACTGGCGCAACGGCCCGGTAACCAATAACGCCGTATCCGGGGTGGATATGGCCCTTTGGGACATTAAGGGCAAGCTCGCAGGGATGCCCCTCTATGAGCTTCTGGGCGGACGTTCCCGGCCTGCCGCCGCAGTGTACCGCCACGCCGACGGCAAAACCCTGGAAGAAGTAGGGGACAATGCGCAGCAATTCCGGGAAGCCGGAACCCGGCATATCAGGATCCAGTGGGGCGGGTACGGCGGGAAAACCGGGGAGCTCCATCAGCCCGATGGAGCGGGCAGCGGGGTGTACTACGATCCCCGGCAGTACATGCGGGACACCCTGCGGCTCTTTGAGTATATACGGAACCGCATGGGAGATGATGTCGAACTCCTCCATGATACCCACGAGCGGCTTACTCCTATTGACGCCGTGCGCCTGGCTAAGGAACTGGAGCCTTTCAAGCTCTTTTTTTTGGAAGATATCCTCTCTCCCGAACAGGGCGGCTGGTTCCGCATGGTCCGCAGCCAGTGCGCCACGCCTATCGCCAATGGGGAACTCTACAATAATCCCAAGGAATGGGATTTCCTCATCCGAGAGAGGCTCATCGATTTTATCAGGGTCCATATCAGCCAGATCGGGGGCATCACCCCTGCCCGGAAGCTGGCGGTGCTCTGTGAGGCCTTCGGCATCCGTACCGCCTGGCACGGCCCCGGCGATGTCTCCCCGGTGGGGCACGCGGCCAATATCCATCTCGATCTTGTCTGTCCCAACTTTGGCATCCAGGAATGGAGCGGTTTTACCAATGCTGCGCAGGAAGTTTTTCCCGGCTGTCCCGAGCTGAGGAACGGCTTTGTCTATGCCAACGACAAACCCGGCCTGGGAATCGACATTAACGAGGATCTGGCTGCCAAATACCCCTGCAAGACCGGGGTTACCTTTTGGACCCAGACCCGCAGCCCGGACGGCACATTCCGCACTCCCTGACAGGCTGCCGGTAGGTTAAAGATGAGTAAAAACGCTTTTGTTACCGGAGGCAGCCGGGGTATCGGCGCCGGTATAGTTAAGGTCCTTTCCGAATCCGGTTATGATATTGCCTTCACCTATCACGAGAAGGACGATTCCGCCGAGGCCCTGAAAAATGAAGCCCGGGCCCTGGGAAGGCGGTGTTTTTGTTACCAGGCCAGCCTTGAAGATCCCGAGGTTCCCCTGAATGTTACCGCCCGGGCGGCGGAGGATCTGGGGGGCATTGATCTCCTGGTATGCAACGCAGGCAGGACCAGGCACAACGATCTCCTTAACCTGGATCCGGCTTTAATCGAATTCATTTACGGCCTTAACTACCGTTCCTACCTGCTCTGTTCAAAGGCGGCGGCTAACGACATGGTCCGCCGGGGCGTTCCGGGGAACATCATCTTCATCACCTCCACCAGGGGTATCCGGGCCTATCCCGAAGACGCCCTCTACGGCGGGTTCAAAGCCGCCCTGAACCGGAGCGCCGAATCCATGGCCCTGGATCTGGCCAGGTACCGCATACGGGTGAACTGTATCGCCCCTGGGGCCACTGCCGTCAGGGGGAGCTACAGCCCTGAAGAGCTTTCCTCAGGCGCCTTTGCCCCGAGGATCCCCCTGGGCCGCCTGGGAACCCCCAGGGAGGTGGGGTATCTGGTGCGCTACATCGCCTCTGACGAAGCCGCGTACATGACAGGGAACATCGTCAAGCTCGACGGAGGCCTGATCCTTCCGGGGATGCCGGAACATTAGTTCAAAGTAGAGTTACCTTACATCCCAGGCAGGAACCCAGGGCCTTTATTTCTTCCAGGACATCGCCGTAGACCAGGGCGCTGTGGTGGGTTCCTCCGCAGCGGGAATAGGCTTCCAGAAAAGCCGGAAGTTCCGTCCCTGGTTTGAACCAGCCGTTGACCGCTAAGCGCATCTTGTTTTCTCCGCTGACAGGAAGCATCTCCCCCAGGGCGGCGGTGATAGCGTAGACCCCTTTCCCGAAAGGGGCGAAGTTTATCAGCGTGGCCTTTCCGCTCTTCATGGTTTTGTAGGCTACTGTGGGATTTTCCGCATCGGTAAAGGGGAAGGGTTTTTCCGTGAGAAAGGGTTTCCCGCTTGCGATATTGAAGTTGTATTCTCCCATGTGGCTCATAAAGACCGTTCCGTGTTCCCAGTCGGGGCAGAACATTTCGGTAAAAGTGGTTTCCCTGAAAATCGAAAGCAAGGCGCCGGTAAAGGCCGCCGTCAGAACATCCCCCTCGCCGGCATAGCCCAACCCTTCCGCCATAGCGGTGGAACATTCGGTAAAAGGCATAACAGGGAATCCCTTATTGCCTGCGCTGGATTCGTTGAAGTTTATGGTAAAGGCGCTGAGCCTTTCGTCTTTTGTCCAGTTACGAATGGCCAGACATACACGGGCGCTCCGGTCATAGACCTGGCGGCTCAGGTTTTTGTCAACCTCAAAGCGTTGGCAGTCCCGCTGGTATTCGGCGTCAATTTCGGCCTGCGTAACAGCGGCGATATAGGTTTCGCCTTTTTTGAAATCATAGGGAACCACGGTGATCCCCAGTTCCCGTTTCATCTCCTCAAAGGGAAGGCTGAAGTCCCCCATACCCTTGAACGGTCTGCCTACAAGACCGACCCGTGAATGGCTAAGGACCCTGGCCGCCGCCGCCGCTTTGGCGGTCTTGACCACCCGGTCAACCACATCTGAGTGTTCTATATGGCCCGCATGAATGGTAAAGGCCTTGTTGTTCCTGATAAGGAGGTTGCACATATCCTGAACCCCATGTATGCCGTGGTTGTAGCTGACGGCTTCAAGACCGGCGTTTTGATCAAAAGTATAATCCGGGGTGGTATCCATAACGATGATAGGGAGAGGGGTTTTCTTCAAGGCTTCTTCCGATTCCATCGAAGGGGAGTAGGCCAGGTGAAGGGTGATAACAACGTCGGCTTCCTGCCTTTCAAATTCCGAAAGGGCCCCGGCAAATTCCCCTGCCAGCCGGCAGACAGGAACGGTGAGCACTTCAAGACCCGCGCCCTGGAGTTTATCCGCCGCTTTTCTATAAAACTTTTCGATACCGGGCCTCATTTCGGGAGAACTCCGGTCATACAGCTCAATATAAAGCGGCAGAAGCCCCGCCACAGGTTTTCCATTTTTCATTTTATTCCTCCTTGCGTTACACGCAGCCTGAAAAAAGTTTTTCGGCATTGTTATAGAAAAAACCCTGCTTATATGCTTCGTCTTTTCCCAATTCTTCCATGGTATTCAGAATATTGTTGACTTGCTCGTAGACAAAAAAAGTGTATTTTGCCTCAGCTTCTTTTCCCTCTATGTGTTTGTTCCAGGGCAGGTCTTCCCGGCAGACATTGTAATACCCCGTCTCAGTCCAGCGGCGGCTTCCGTGAAAGAGGAATACGGGCAGGTCCAGCCCGTAGAGTATGCGATCGGGATGCAGAATCTGCATGGCCAGTTTGTGTACCTGTGGATTCATCACCGCCGCGGTATCAAACCAGAAATGGTGAATGTCGTCTCCCAGAATTTCCGCCGCCTTCTCGAAGTAGCAGAGGTTGAAAGAGCGGCCCAAATGGGCAATAACGATCTTCAGCTTAGGAAACCGGGCGGCAATTTCCCGCAGTTCCCTGATATTGTTTTCATCGGCGAAGCGTCCCGCCCGGGGAAGGTGGAGGACCACGCACTTGTTGAGCCGTTCCGCCAGGGCGCAGTGTTCCCAGGGGAAAAAGGCGGGGATGCTCAGTTCCGCTCCCTTAAAGGCCGAGACATAATCGGGGTAGGGCTTGAGGCCGGTAAAGCCATCGTTCCTGATGTCCTTTTCGATATTTTCAACCTTTGCCTCGGGCCTGGTGGTGATGAAGCCGTAGTCGATCTTCCCCGATTTGATAAGGGACGCGATGTACCGGTTATTGCCATCAGTGTCGGCTTCCTTGACAGCGACAGGAAGGGCAGCGAAACGGTAATCCCTCCCCGGAAAGAAGGAGTCCGCAAAAAAGCGGGCGTTTTCTATGGACATCTCGCCGCCGGATTGAAGGGCCCAGTCGCTGTCGATACGTTCCTGCGGAATTGACGCCGTGTGTTCGGGGAGGCTGATATGGGCATGGGCGTCCAGGATTTTGCGGGGCAGCCGTTTTTCCAGCCTGTCCTGAAAATAGGAGCGGTCAAGATCGGTTACTGAAAAATAGCTTATAGGGTTCATAGAACACCTCCTTTTTTGTACAGTTTTTCCATAAATGAAAGCACTTCGTTGTAACGCCGGGACTTCTCCCGGTAAAAATCCCTGTCCGCCGTGGTTTCTCTGACTGCTTCCTGCCCCGCCGCCTTTGCGGCGGCAGCGGCGTAGTCAGGATACCAGCCCTGGCCGCAGGCGGCGATAAAGGCCGCCCCCAGAGCGCAACTGTCGGTTATGTTCATTTTGTAAAACGGAACGTCCAGGACGGCGGTAAGCATGTCGAGCCACACGGAGCTCTTGATGGCGCCGCCCATTATTTTGATGCTCCGGGGTGTAAAGCCGCGGGCTTCAAAATCCGTTACGGCGTTGTTAAGGGAAAATGCCGCGGATTCCATAACCGCCAGGGCCAGAGCATAAGGGTTTGCGGCAAAGTCCATTCCTATAAACCCGCCCCGGGCGGCTGGGTTCCAGGCAGGGTAAGAAGCCCCGGCCAGCCAGGGAAGGAAAAAAAGGTTTCCGCACTTCGGCGCTTCTGCCGCCGCCTTTTCATCAATGGCATCGAAACTTTCCCCAGGGAGGAAGGTATCTTTTATCCACTGATAGGCCGCCCCCGCTCCGGCCAGGGAAGCCATGTTCCCGTACAGCCCCTTGGCGGGATGGGGGCAGGCGGCAATGTAGGTATCAGAAAATATGGGCGTTTCGGTTATCCCCATAAGAACCCAGGCAGTACCGGTGGAAACCAGCATGTCTCCGGCGTTTACCGCCCCGCAGCCGATAGAGGCGCAGTACTGGTCGTGGGCGCCGTTGTACACCGGGGTGTCTTTTGTAAGCCCCAGGGCGGAAGCGGCTTCGGCAGTCAATCCGCCGATGAGGCTGCCCGTTGGGGCGATCTCCGGAAGTTCTTTTTCGCTTATCCCCAGGGCGTCGAGAATGGTTTTGTCCCAGCAGCCTGAGCCGGTATTGAAGAGCTGGCGTATGGCGGCGTTGGTGGGATCGATAACGGCCCGGCCCGTGAGCCGCAGGTTCATATATTCAAGCGTACTCAGGTAGAGCGCCGCATCCCGGTACGCGCCGCTCTGCCTCATCCAGAGGATCTTGGCGGCGTCATTGCCGGGACCGGCGCGCCAGCCTGAAATCCGGTAAATGGCCTCGTTTCCCAAAAGGGATTCGAGCTTTTCCGACTGGACCCGTGCCCGGCGGTCCATCCAGGTAAGGGCCCGGCCCAAGGGTTTCCCCCGGCGATCCAGGGCGGTCATGGTAGCCCCCTGGGTAGAAAGGCTTATAGCCTTTATGTTCCGGGCCTTGTTTTCCGGCGCAGCCCGGCGTACCGCCTTGACGCAGGCATCCCACCAGTCCCCGCTTTCCTGTTCAACGCGGTTTCCTTCGCTGTAAAGCCGGTAGCCCTCGTAACCCTGGCCGGCAATATTCCCCGCCTCGGCCATCAGTATCGCCTTGGTCCCCGAAGTTCCTACGTCTATTCCCAGGACATAAGGCCCGTTATTTCCCTGATTCATTACCATTACTCGCCTATAATCTGCACCTGGACTTGGCGTTCCCTCGGGCAGGTCTGATCAAAATCAATAAAATAGATGTGGCCGTAGCTTCCCAGGTCCAGCTTTCCGTCAATTATGGGGATTGATTCGTTCCTGCCGATAAACACAGAACGGAGATGGGCGTCGGTGTTAAGGGTCTGGGGTTTGTCTTCCCCGTGCTGTTTTGCAAATTCCGTCAGTTCCGGGCCGGGGTGCATGTACTGCCCTTCCTTGCGGCAGGTTGGAATCAGTTTTTCAAAAATATCAAGCAGATCCTGCTGGAGGTACTCCAGGCCGTTGTAGGTTTTATCGAAGGAACATTCCTGGGTCATAACCGAACAGGTAGTATGATGGGAATATACCAGGCAGAAGCCGCACGTAACCCCCGATTTATCTACAATTTCCTGAACTTTTTCTGTTATCGTATGAAAAACCGGCCTTATTCCCGTAGACAGCAGATTAAAGGATTCCCGTAACGCTTTCATTTTACCAGCTCCGCAGTTTTTATTTTTTTCAGGTCTTCGTATGCTTTTCGTACATTGAAGATCATTTCATCGGCCAGGGCATGGGGGTCGGGGGCGTTTATTATACCCGAACATGAACCGGCGGCCTCGGAACCAGCGTAGATGAACTTGTAGACCTGTTCCCCTGAGGATATACCCGCAGCCTGTTCTACCAGGATGTCCGGGTATATTTCCTTGATAGCCCTGATAGACTCAAGGACATAACCCATGCCGCTGGCGGATCCCGAACCGATAAGTTCCGCAGGCTCAGGATTGATGATGTCCGGGTGAAGCTGGGCGATGGCCCTGGCTTCGGCAATGGTATCGGCGCAGGCGAAGCTGAGCATATCCAGTTCGTTGGCCCGGTCTATGGTCTTTTTAATGGCTGTAAGGGACATGGGGCGTTCGCAGTGGTTTACCACTACGCCCCGGGCTCCCGCCGCCCTGAGGGCTTCTGGGAGCACATCGGCCATCCCCCTGCCAGGGCGGATAAGATCCATATAGGGGGCCAGTACGATAAGGTTACGGGTGTTTTCCGCCACCCTCCGGATCTCCGTATACGGGGCAATAAAAAGGACATCAATGTCGTACTTTTCAGCCGCTTTGTCCGCTGTTCTGGCGAGTTTCAGAACCTCATCGCCGTAAATATAGTTCTTTACACCGATTTCAAAAAAGGGTACTCTAATTTTAGCTTTCATTGATAAAACCTTGAGGAGATTATACATGCCATACGTTCATTTGTCAATGATTGTTTGATTGTTTTTTCTTGTTGACAATGATCGTTTTGCCGATTTATGGTAAAAAAATGAACAAGATTGAAGAACGCAAAAATAAACTGATTGGCTGCCTTGAACAAAAAGGAAAGCTTTCTGTCGCCGAAGTGGCGGATCTCTTCAGAATTTCCCTGCCTACCGCCCGCAGGCTCTGCACTCAGCTTGAACAGGAACGCAAGGCTATGCGCACCCACGGGGGGATCCGTTTTATCCCCGAAATTACTGTTTCCTATACCTTCGATACCATTGACACCGAATACAACGCGGAAAAAGAGGCTATCGCCCGGTACGCCTGCGGTATGGTGAAAAACAACGGGATCATCTTTCTGGATGCAGGTACTACGGTAAAACACCTGGCTCTGGCCCTGGCTGAACGGATCCGAAACGGGCAGCTTTCGGGAATCTCGGTTTTTACCAACTCCCTGGCGAATATGGAAATTCTGGAACCTGTATGTAAAGTTACGGTAATCGGCGGGCTTTACCGCAAGGAACGCCGGGATTTCTGCGGTTTTCTCGCGGAAAGGACGCTTCGGACCCTGCGCTTTAACATCTGCTTTATCGGCGCCGATGCCCTGAACCTCACCGACGGTATCATGGCTATGGATATAGAGACGGTCCGTTTGGACGAACTCCTTATCAGCCGCTCGGACCAGTCGATTTGCCTGGTTCATTCTGAAAAATTTCATAAATTCTCACTTATCTCCATTTGCGCGGTCCGGGATGTCAGTTCTATTATAACCGATAAAAAAATAAGCCCCGAAGTCCTTAGGGAATACCAAGCTGCCGGGGTCAATATAATACCGGTATGATAGATACAAGCCTTAGAGGGTCCCTGCATTGAGCCGCTCTCCTACGGCGCCTCCGGGATGAACTAAGGCAAACTGTTCGTTCCTATAATCCATTTCTTCTATTAAAATGATCAATCATACCAAACGATCACTTTTTATTGTATCTTTTCGTGTTTTTTGGTAAAACGGTCAATATTTTGAAAAAATGATCAAAAAATGATTGACAAGTAGAATTCTGCGTGTTACAATGTTTTATCATTTCCTTAGGAGGGAAAAAATGAAGAAAGCAATTTTTTTGGTAACTGGGTTGTTGTGTACCGTCCTGCTCTTTGCCGGAGGCGGTTCGCAGTCAAAACAGGGAGACAGCGGCTTATATGTCATTCAGACGCTTGGCGAGCCGATAGCGGGCCTCAAACGATCGGATGATACCAAGGTGGGCCAGTATATCCGCGATAAATTCGGCATTGTATTTGAATACAGCCCCTTTTCAGGGGATGTACGGGAAAAGCAAAGCCTCATGCTGGCGGCTGGCGATTATGGGGAAGTGCAGCCATTGCAGCGGGATGATATGGTACTCAATTATATTAACGCCGGGGCCCTTATTGATCTCCTTCCCTATCTTGATTCAATACCCAATTTCAAGTCCCGTTACAAGGACCTTATCCCCTATTGGCGTTTAATCTGCGGCGGCCCTCTGTACAAATATGAGAACTGGGTCCCTCGTAACCTGAATACCGATATAGAGGTCAATGATATACTGGTGCGGAGTGATCTGCTCGAAAAAGCCGGATGGCCCCAGCTTCTTTCAACTTCCGACTGGATAGCGTTTCTGGAAAAGGTGGTTCCCGGAGCGGTGGACGTAAACGGCAGGCAAATAGCCGGTTTAACCATGTCCATGGCCGAACCCTGGGGGCTCGCGGGAGTTGTCTGCGCTTTATACGAAAAGGGAGGAAATTATCTGCCTCTGAGCAATGAAGGATTTATTTTTGACTTTACCAATGACCGGTTTGTGGATTATTTTCAAAATGAAAATGTTAAAGAATCCTTTAAGTTTTTGAGCGATCTGAACCGGCGGGGGCTTCTGGATCCGGAATGTTTTAGCGATTTCTATGCCCAAACTACACAGAAAATTTATACTGGTTCTGTGGCGGCTGTGAATTATAGTATCTATTCAGGGGGAGCTAATGAACTGAGAAACGCGGGCCATCCTGAAATGGAATATGTCAAGCTGCCCATACAAAGTGATTCGCAGGTAAGGAACGGGGAAAAACGGCTGGTCCGCATGGAAACCACCCGTTCATTTAACTCTTTCGGTCTCACCAAAAACTGCAAAAACCCCGAAAAATTACTGGCCCTGATCGACTGGGCCTGTACCGATGAAGGACAGATTATGCTCACTTCCGGTATTGAGGGGGTCCACTGGACCCGGAACAGCAGCGGCAAGCGGGTCTGGACCGATTTTTTAGTTCAAATGTCCAGGGATTCAAAGCTTAATTTGACTGAGGGTCTTGATATATGGACAGATAGCGGCCTCCCACGCTTCAATCTCCCGGCGGCAGACGGCCAGCCCCATAATTTGAAATCCCAGATTGAATGGGTTGACGGCCAGGGCCAAACAGACCGGGCCAGAGAGGTCTACACGAAATTGGGCTGGGATTCTTCCATGTCCTGGTACAGCAAAAACACAAAGCTCGGTCATACCGGGGTTGCCGGTACGGTCTATGTGGATCCCACCTCGGATCTCGGGGCCGTGCATACCAAAATGACGGAAACCAGAATTAAACATTCGGCTTCCCTTATTATGGCAAAGACCGATGCGGAATTTGAGTCGGCCTACCGGAACGCCATGGCCGAATATGATCGCCTGGACCACAAGGCGGTTATTGATGAATTCAACCGGCAGTACCGGGAAAAGATAGCCGGTCTTAATAAATACCGCTGACGGTGGTATAACGCTAACCCGGTAAATACCGCTGAAAGGGGAGCCAATAGGAATGGATGGAAAACTAATCAGGTTTGGAAAGAGAATTAACCGGCATAAATTTACCCTCGTCATGCTTCTTCCGGCTTTTGTTTTGACGTTTATATTCGCCTATGTTCCCGTATCCGGCTGGGTAATGGCCTTTACCGATTACCGTATCGGGGGCGGCCTTTTCAGCGGTGAATTCGCCGGGCTGCGTTTTTTCAAAAGGTTTTTGTTCGACAGTTCCGATTTTAGCTACCTGTTAAGAAACACCCTGGTGATGAATGTTTCGGCGGTGGTTGTAAACCTGATCATCGCCGTGGTCTTTTCCATCATGCTCCATGAGATCAGGCTCAAGGGGCTTTCCAAAACGTTACAGACCGCAACCTTTTTTCCCTACTTCATTTCATGGGTAATCTCCTATTCTGTGGTTTGGGCTTTATTTGCGGTCCGGTCCGGCGCCATTAATCAGTTTCTGGTAGAGGCAAACCTTGTGCCCTCGGGGATCAATCTTCTGGGAGATCCCAAATATTCCTGGGGGCTTATGATTTTCCTGTCCATGTGGAAACATACCGGGTACAATTCGGTTATCTTTCTGGCAACCATCAGCGGTATTCCCCATGAAGAGTATGAAGCCGCCGCCATAGACGGCGCGGGCCGGTTCCGCTTAATGTACCATGTTACTTTGATGAATATGCTGCCGACTGTTGCCATCCTGCTTATCATGAATTCCGGTTGGGTTCTCAGTTCCAGTCTTGAACAGTTTTTTGTCTTTTCCAATTCAACCAACTGGGAGACTATGGAAGTTCTGGATATGTATATCTACAAATTCGGGTTGAAGAACCTCAATTATTCCTACGCTACTGCGGTAGGCATCTTGAAAACAGTGGTCAGTATCTTCCTGGTATGGGCTGCCAATTTTGGGAGTAAAAAACTTAACGGTTCTTCTATTTTTTAGGAGGGAACAGTGCTGGCCATAAATATGAGACGATCTTTTGGAGAGAAGGTATTTGACGCCCTGTTGGTTCTTATTGCGTTGATTCTTCTAGTTTTGTCAATATATCCGTTTTTATATATCCTGAATTATTCAGTATCCAGTCCCGGACGAATTTCCCATCCCCTGCTGCTTTGGCCGGAAGGCTTTACCCTGATTTCCTATAAAACTCTGTTTGCGGATTCTACGGTGATCAGTGCTTTTCTCATCTCCGTGAGCCGCAGTGTTTTGGGCTCTTCCGGGATGCTTATCATCAGCGGCATGGCTGGTTACGCCCTGAGCAGGCACAATCTGCCCTGGGGGAAATTTTTCCGCCTCTTTTTTCTTTTTACGATGTATTTTTCCGGCGGAATTATTCCCACGTATCTGCTCTACAAGAACCTGCATTTGATGAACAGTTTTTGGGTCTATATAATTCCCGGACTGGCGGCGCCTTTTAACATGTTTTTGATCAAAACCTATATAGAGGCGATCCCCAGGGATCTTGAAGAAGCAACGCTGGTTGACGGGGGTACGGAAATAGACGCGTATTTCCGGGTTCTGTTACCCCTCTGTATGCCTGTCAATGCGGCGGTGTTTTTATTTGCCTGTATCGGACACTGGAATTCTTACATAGATACCCAGTTGTACAACGCCATGAGCCGGAACCTCTATACCCTGCAATATGTTCTGTACAATACCCTTGCGTCACAGCTAAGCCGGTCGTTGGAGGAAGCCAAACAGATGGTGAACGCCAATATGGTCTCCACCCAGTCTTTGAAGATGGCTATAACGGTTGTTACTATTGTCCCGGTTATGTGCGTGTATCCATTTCTACGTAAATATTTTGTTTCAGGGCTGCTTGTAGGCTCTATTAAGGCTTAATTAAGGAGAAGAATATGCATAATTACACGGATAACGTGAAACTTGCGCTGGATACCCTAGACCGCCGCCCGACTGTGGGCATACCAACTGCTTTTGTTCATATCATGGAGCACCAGGTTATTGAGCGTCTGGCCTGCTGCCGGGATGGTGAATATAGCCGGGATCCCCATGGGGTATATATAAAGATGCAGCAGAACATAGGCGCATGCATGCTTGATCAATATCTAGCGGATAATCCGCTTAGCATGGGCGGTCATGGCTATGAGCACGGAAGCAACAGCCCTACTACCGGTCTTACTGCTGTTTTGGATGGAATAACCATAGATTCCCCCGAGGCGGTGGCGGAGCATCTTGAAACCTATGAATTCTCCCGTCTGCGGGAAAAAATCAAGTCTTTTTACGCGCCCGATGTTAAAAGGAAGATTGCCAATCAAATGTCCTGGCAGGCTCAAATTTTGGGAGAAAATATTCTATCGACAGGATACGGGCATTTCGCTTTTCCGGCTCTTATGTACGGGCAATACGGATACGTCCCCTTTTTGGAATCCTACGCTATCTATCCGGAACTCTGGGAACAGCACTTCCGCTTACAGGGGGAATATGCCGCCCTTCACAACAGGGCTGTGGCGGAACTATACCTCCAGAACGAATACCCCCTTTTTCAGCGCTTGGATCATGATATGGCCGATTCCCGGTCGACCCTGGTCAGTATTGCGTCTCTGGAAAAAATGTGGCTGCCCCATTTTCTTGCTTCCATTGCTCCCGCCCTGGACGCGGGTTTTAAGCTGATATGGCATTGCGACGGCAATCTGAGCGCTTTAGTACCAATCCTCATTGAAGCCGGGCTTGCGGGGTTTCAGGGATTTCAATATGAGGATGGAATGGATTATGAAAAAATTTGCGCCATGCGTACCAGGGACGGGGAAACCCTTATTATTGAAGCGGGTGTTTCGGTTACCAGAACTTTGCCCTTTGGAACACCCGCCGATGTTGTCCGGGAAATGAAATTCCTTGTGGAACATGGTCCAAAAACCGGACTTTTTTTGGCCGCTTCCAGTTCATGTACGCCTGGGACGCCCTGGAAGAATATAAAAACGTTTGTTGAGGGTTTACAATACTACCGTATAAACGGGAGAGTTGGGTTATAATCAAGCCTATCAAGGCTTGTCAAATTGAGTATTATTTTTGGAGGCAGAAAATGGAAAAGTTGAAAATCGGCGTATTTGGCGGAAGCCGGGGGATTACAATGATGAATATCCTCCTCAGGCATCCGGAGGCGGAACTTGTCGCGGTATGCGACAAGTATGTTCCCTTGCTTGACAGGGCGAAGAAAAACGCGGAAGAAAACGGAAAACAGGTCGCGCTCTACGAACGTTTTGACGATTTCCTGAAACACCCGGGGCTTGACGCCGTTGTTCTGGCAAATTACGCCAACGAACATGCCGTCTATGGGGTAAAGGCCCTGGAAGCAGGTAAACACGTTTTGAGCGAGGTTTTGGCCTGCGAAACCATGGCCCAGGCGGTTCAGCTTATTGAGGC
>JAISZE010000138.1 GCA_031269405.1 Treponema sp.
CCCCGTCCAGAGGGATGATCACCGCCCGGTCCGAAAGGACTTCCCTGAGTTCCTCCTGCCGCCTGGGGTCCAGGCGCCCCACTCTGAGGGTGAGGTAGGAAAGCTGATCCAGATCCGCGAAAGGAGCGTTGAGGTTGGCGAAGGCTTTCGCTTCGGCAAGGGCCTCTTCGATTTTGCGCTGTTCCTGGTTCTGTTCGTTTTCCCGCTGGCTCAGAGAAGAAACAGCGGCGGTGATTTTGTCCGTTAAGGCTTCCTCAGTCTCTCCCGGGAAGCGGCTTGATTCCTCCGGCTCTTTGGGAAGCCCAAGGCCCAGATAAGCTGAAGCGGTCTGGAGTTTATCCAGGTTGTCCCGGATATGCCGGTACGCCGCCTCGTCCATGGCCTGGGTTGTTCCGGTCTCCGGGGGCGCCCCGGAATGATCCGCTTCGCCGGAAAAATGCATCACCCCCTGGCGGCCCAGGTATTCGATTACTCCGTCAACGTCACGGGAAAGGACCGTGAGTTCTATCTGCTTCATCTTCCGGGGCCGCAGGCCGGCGCCTAAGTTTCTGCGCTTCATGATTCCGCCCCCAGCATGGCAAAGACATCCCTGCTGGTCATACCCAGCCCCAGGCCCTCGGCGCTGGACGTGAGGATATCCTCCTCAAACTGTTTTATCTTGATAAAACAAAAAACCGTGTCCAGTGAAGAAGGGTTGGCCCTGAAGGAACGCCGGGCCAGGCGGTAAAGGTACTGCGCTGCGGCGTTCTGGAAATATCTGGGATCCGCTTTCCATTCCCCTTGGCCGGGATTGAGGAACGCCTCCCGCCGCCACCCTTTCCAGGCCGGGAGGCTGTCCAGAGGCAATTCCAGGCACGCGAAGGCGTCGGCGGCCAGGGAAACCTGCCTGCCCTTTACCGGCACGGCGATATCGATCAACTGGGACCGCACGTCCCCGGCCTTCATCTCATAATAAGTCCTGAGCCTTAAAGCCCATACCGCGTTTTTGAGGGAGATTTCCTCGGAAAGGATGAATTCCGAGGCCCGCCGGTCCCCCGTACTGAGCCGGCGCAGGGCCTTCCACAGGGCCTGGTAATACCGCCGGTCCAGCTCGGTCTGGAGAGTGATGCCGGAACGTTCCTTGTCCAGCTCCCCGTTCCTGTTAAGGAGGAAATCAAATTCAGTGCCCCGGATCATGGCAGGGATGTCGGGCCAGGCGGAAAAACGGACGGTCCCGAAACGGCCTATGCCGGTAAAAGCCGGTTTGGCCGTCCCGCCTGCTGCTGCGGTAAGAGCGCTTTTGAGATCCGCGTATTCGTAGCTCCGGACCAAAAGGGAAAGAAACTCAGGGGGCTTACGGAAAGAATCCACCACAGCAATGATGGAATCCGCCGCACGTTTGATAAGGCGATCTTCCAAATCCGAAAGCAGTTCTTTTTCCGGAAGATCCCTGGAAGAAACAGGAAAAACCAGGCGGTCCAGTTCCGAAAGGCGTGTTGCGCGGCTCAGGCCTGCGGCGCGTTTACCTACAAACGATTTGCCGATGATCCCGCAGGCTTTAGCATAGGCGTAGGCCCTTTCCCCGGTTCCCGGCATCCTAGCAGTCCCTCAGGAGAAACTGCCCCGCAAGGGCGGCAAAGGCGGCCCTATCCACAGACGCGGCTTTAAGGCTGCTCCGGTAGGCTTCAAGCTGTTTCCGGTAATCTTCCCGCACCGCAGCGGTTTCGTTGAGATAAGCCTCTTCCAGCAGGGCCACCTCGGCGGCGTAAACCCCGTCGTATCTGGCCCGGCTCTCTTTTTCCCCTTCAGAGACCCGCCGGTCCGCCTCGGCCTGGGCGCCGTCTACCAGGGCGGAAGCCTCGGCTTCCAGGTGGAGCAAATGTTGAAGTACATCCTTATCTTCTTCTAAATCCATGGCCCCTTCTTCCCTTCCTAATAGGACGCTATGAAAATATCCTCGTACTTTTTTATAACGCCGTGCGCGGCATGAGGATCCGTCTGGGACACCAGTTCGGTATAAAACTGGGGGTTATCCAGAAGCCCTGCCAGGCGCTTCAGGAGCCTGAGGTGTTTCTCCGAATCCTTCTGGGGCGCAAGGAGCATGAAAAGAAGGTAAACCGGCTGGCCGTCAAGGGCGTCGTAATCGATCCCCTTTTTTGAAATCCCCAGGACCCCACGGACATTGTTTATGGCGTTAGTTTTGCCATGGGGAACCGCAATGCCCTTCTGTATCCCTGTGGACATCTTGGCTTCCCGTTCCCTGAGGGCTTCCAGGATTTCTTCCCTGGCATCGGATTTTTCAGCCTGGCAGAATTGATCTACCAGTTCTTCAAATACCTCGTCCTTATCATCCGATTCAAGGCCGATCTTAATCAACTCAGGCGGAAAAACCTCATGCAAAAACATCCCTACACCCCTGGTAAAGCCCTATTGGGCAGCTTCCGGCCCGGCGCCGGCAGGGGAAACGGCTTCAGACGGCTCAGCAGGAGACTCCGCTGGGGCGTCCTGCCACCAGTCGGCGCCTGATTCGGGAACCAACTGGCGGCCCGCAGATTCCACCCCGGACCCTGCGGGACTGCGGTTCACCAGGGCCAGCCCAAGGCTGATAATAAGAAACAGGGCTCCCAAAACGGTAGTCGCCCGGGTAAGCACGTTTCCCGACCGGGAACCAAAGGCCGACCCGCTGCCGCCTGCAAAAATCCCCCCAAGGCTGTCGCCTTCCTCGTTCTGGGCCAGAACCAGGAGGATCAGCAAAACTGAAACAATAACAAAAAAGACCAGCAATACAATACCGAGAATACTCATCTATACAACTCCAGTCGTTTTCGGGTTTCAAAAAATATCCTTCTTATATTAGTAGACTAAAGAGACTTGTTCAAGCCGTTAGCCCGCTTTTCCGCAGGCGCCTTTTTCACAGTTCCCGAATGTCTTCCTATTTTACCAGATGTACCCGCCGGTCCCCATGCACACCGGCGAGCCGCTGGTTTACCGTGTCAACGTACAAGTCCATACCTTCAAGATGCTGCGATCTTTCCAGCAGATTTCCACCGGTTCAGTCAAGCCGTATAGAGTCCAGCATAACCTTGCGGATTTTTGCGTCCGGACTAAGCCCGTTTCGCGCTGTACTGATGTCCCCGGCGTTGGCCAGGGTAATTTCTTCCATATAATATGCTCGTGTCTCCAATATACTGCCAAAAGTCTCCGGTGGACAATCGGTGCATGGCGTTCCGCCGGGGAACAGGGCAATGAAAAAAAGCAGACCGCTCCTGAGGACCCGCAGAGCATGGAAAACTGCGTACCAGTAACCGGTTGATTCCCTGCCCCGGCGTTATTTCCCCTGACCAGATTGTATCCGCTGTCCGGCTGTACCTCCAGGCTAAGGGTCTCGCCTTCAAAGAACAGCCCTCCGGGAATAACCACATCCCCGTTGGTTTTACTGTTTCAGAAACACAAGCCCGACAGCCGCCTTTTTCCTTATTCGACTTTTTTGCCTTAGCGGTTCATTTTTCTTCATCCCAAGGCCTTACATCAGGTCCGGTAAAGATGTAAAATAATAGCATGCAGCACTATACATTTTCCAAAGCTCCCTGGTTTGTGAGCGCCCCGGAACGGAAACTGGGGAAGGGGCCGGGCCTACCGGTGGAGACCGCGTATTTCAGGCTTGTTTTTGATGTGAAGGGAAAGGCCGAACTCAGGGCGGTTGTGTCCGCTTCGTCCCGCTACGCCCTCTACGTCAACGGCGCGCCGGTGAGCCACGGTCCCTGCAAGGGTGACCGCATGCAGTATTACTGCGACGACCTGGATTTGGGCCCCCTCCTGTGCGAAGGGCGGAATGTTATAGCCTGCAAAGTAGTGTCCTTTCCGCCCCAGGAAGCCCTCGGCCGGCCCCGGGAAGAGTATGCAGAGGCCGGTCCCTTTTCGGTCATCGGGACCGCTTCCGGGCCGTGCCTTCTTTTTTCCGGGGAACTCGCCGGCAGCGGGGGAACAAAAACCGATCTCTCTACAGGATACGCCCCCTGGCTGGTCAGGAACGACGAGGCAGTCTCGTGGCTGCATCCTGCATATACCATGGTATTCTGCCATGAAGAAGTTGAAGCGGAAAAACTCCCGGAGCTTTGGAATTCCGCCGCCGGAAACATCCCGGGATTTACTCCGGTGATAAACCGCTGGTCCTACGATGAAACTTCGTTTGGCGAAATTTCCCCACTTCCCCTTTTCAAAAGGCCCATCCCTATGCTGTTTGAAACTGAACGCTGCCTGTCCCGGGAGTTGGCTGTTCCGGTGGAAGGGAAAAAAAATTTCTCCTTTACCGGAACTTCCGGAAAGCCGGACAAAGTAACCCTTCCGCCTGACGGGCGCTACTGCCTGGACATGGATGCCGGGGAGCTTACCACGGGCTATGTGATCCTGGAAACTGAAGGCAAAGGGGAGGTAACCCTTACCTACGCCGAATCCTACGGCGGCCCCTTTACAGGCGGCATACGGAAAGACCGGCTGGATTACCGGAATTTCAAGCTCGGCGGTTTTAAGGATATCTACCGTTCCTCAGACAAGCGCGGACAGTATGAATTTTTCTGGTTCCGGACCTTCCGTATCATAAGGATTGAAGTAACCACAGGTTCCCGTCCCTTTACCCTCTGGCCCCTGAAGTACCGCGAAACCGGTTACCCCATGGATGT
>JAISZE010000156.1 GCA_031269405.1 Treponema sp.
TTGATCAGGCCGAAGCGGTCTGATTTCGGCTAGGTTTTAGTTGTGAGGAACCGGCCCCTTTTCGGCTAGATTAATTTTGAGGCAATGCGTCACCTTGACAAACGAACAAGTCAGGATGTATCATAGCTTATATTGTCTAAGTTAAATAGTATTACTTGAACCATTTGGAAAGGAGCGCATATATGATAAGATTCGGCGGGCCGGTGTTTACGGCCAATGAAAAAGCGGCTGGAGCAGGTGAAAGCCATGGGAGTCAGGGAGACCCTGTCCTCCTGGCGCGGAGGCATAAGGAAAAGGGCTTTACTGCGGCGTATGCGCCCAAAATAGACATCAACGATGCGGCGATGATCAGGGCAACAAGGGAGGCCTTTGAAAAAGAAGGGATTATTCTGGCCGAGGCCGGTTATTGGGAAAACCTCATGGATACCAATGCCGAAACCAGGGCTTTCCACCGGGAACGCCAGCTTGAGGCCTTTGCCCTGGCGGAAGAACTTGGGGCTATGTGTTCCCTCAATATCTTTGGTTCCTATTGCCACGGAAACGGGAACTCCCGGCATACAGCCCTGAACTTTTCGGACGAGGCCTTTGAAGCCGCAGTGGATATGGCCCGGTATTTTATTGATGCCGTAAAACCCAAGACCGCCTTTTTTGCATATGAAATATTTCCATTTGATATTATCGATACGGCGGAAAACATTGAACGGCTTATCAATGCCGTTGACAGGAGGCAGTTCGGCGCCCATCTGGATTTGGCTAACCTCATCAACTGCCCCAGGGCGTATTTTTCTTCCGGAGAGATAGCGAGGGAATGTGTACGCCGTTTCGGCGGCAGGATCATCTCCTGCCACGTCAAGGACATCAAAATGAAGGAGCCGTCTATCAGCGTTATCCTGGAAGAAGTCCCCATGGGGCAGGGGAATATCGATCTTAAAACCTTTATGCGCCAGATCGAGGGCCTTTCCCGGCCTGTCCCCTTTATGATGGAACACTTAAACGGCGAAGCTCAGTACGATGCGGCTGCGGAATATATCCGCAAAACCGGCAGGGAACTGGGGATTGATTTATAAGTTTAGCCGTAAGGCACAGGAGCAATGAGTATGAAACACACGGTTGTAATAGCGGGATTGGGAAACCGGGGCAAAATTCACCTCAAAGGAATTCTGGAAAACCCCGAAAGGTTTGAGCTTTTAGGGATATACGATCCATCGGCGGAGGCTGTGAAAAAAACCATCGAACGCTTCAATATCACCTGTCCGGTTTTTTCTTCCGCTGAGGAAATGCTGGCGAAAACCAGGCCCGAGGTTTTCGTTTTTGTTACCCACCCCGAAATCCGTATGGAGTACATCAGGCTGGGCATCAAATACAAGGTAAAGGGTATTTCCTTTGAGAAGCCCATGGCGGTTTCCCTTGCGGATGCCAGGGAAATGACTTCCCTCTGCGGCGATAACGGAATAAAGGCCATTGTCAGCCACCAGCAGAAATACATGAAGCAAATGCAGCGGATGTATGCCTGCGTGCGGTCGGGAATTATCGGCGAACCTGAACTGATTCGGATATTTATGCGCCCCTGGGCTTCCCAGCTTGGCACTCACTTTGTGGACTACGCTTTGTGGGCCAACGGCGGCGCCGGCGCCGAATGGGTTGTCGGGCACGCCCATGGCCGGGTAAAGCTGACCGACGATCATCCCTCCCCGGATTACCTTTTCGGGGAAGCCCGGCTCAAAAACGGAGCCACATTGATCATCGAGAGCGGCTACCTTGCGCCTTTCACCATGAGCGATGAAGAGTTCTGGTGCAATAATAGGCTTACCGTGTACGGCGAACACGGGTATGCCTGGGCGGAGACCAACGGTCGCTGCGCCATTTTTTCCCCTGAGACAAAAGGCAAAGTCGAACTCTATCAGTATCCCAAATTTACGGTACAGCAGGAAGATACCCAGACGCCGTACTACACCGAATACGCGGACTGGATGGACAATGACAACAAAAAACATTCCTGCAACATTGACATAAGCCTTAGCGGTTTTGAGATTATCGAAGGGCTTTACAAAAGCGCCCTGGAAAATATCCGCGTCGATATTCCAGTACAGGGAAAGACGCCTGACGCCGTTGCGGAACTGAAGAAGATATTGCCCGAACAATCCTATCCCGAGGGATTCAAGGACGGCGGCTTTTATAAAAACGGGCTTCAGGTAAAGTAAAAGTAAGAATGACAAAGAGGACCGGTATAGTTACATTGCAGGTTTCATGTAGTTTAGGTCTCTATGATCAGACTTTACGTAGTACACCGCGTATTCTTGAAAAACCCGGAATTATTCATATAATTGATTATACAGTATTAATTAGAAACGGAGTTAAACGCAGCTATGAAAATTGGAGTTCTGACAGACAATTTCCGCTGTCCCCTGAGGGAAGCGCTGGAAAAAGCCTCGCGCCTGGGGTTTTCGGGGGTACAGATCTACGCTACCGGAGGGGAGTTTGACGCTTCCCTGCTTGGCAGCAAAACGGTTCTCGATGACTACCTGAAACGGCTTAGGGATCTGGGGCTTAAGGTAAGCGCCCTCTGCGGCGATATGGGAGGCCATGGGTTTGAGAGCCGGAAGGATAATCCTGACAGGGTAGAAAAGTCAAAACGGATCATCGATCTGGCTGCCGCCTGCGGCTCTTCTGTAGTAACAACCCATATCGGGGTGATTCCCGGGGACGAAAAGTCGGAAAAATTCGAAACGATGCTGGAAGCCCTGGATGCGCTCGGGGTTTACGGGAAAGGCCGGGGGGTTACCCTGGCCATAGAAACAGGGCCCGAAAAGCCTGAGACCCTCAAAACGTTTATCGCTAAGACCCGCGGCGGCGTGGGGGTTAACCTGGATCCGGCGAATTTTGTCATGGTTACCGGAGTCGATCCGGCTAAGGCTGTGGAGCTTCTGGGGCCCTATATAGTCCATACGCATGTCAAAGACGGGATCATGAAAAAGCAGGTTGATCCGGCGTTTGTTTACAGCGTCTTTGCTGAAGGCGGGATAGAAGACTTCCGCATGGGCGATTACTTTGAGGAGACCCCTGTAGGAAAAGGCGGCGTAGATTTTGACGCCTATCTCAGGGCGCTGAAAAAAAGCGGTTACGATGGTTACTTCACCATTGAACGTGAAGCCGGGCCGGATCCCGAAAAGGATATAGCCGCCGCTGCAGCGTATATCAGAGAAAAACTTGCCCGGACGGGGTATGAATGACCTCTCCGGAAACCAGGCCCCCGGTTTCGCCTGCAGGAGCCTTTGAACGCCTCTATGACGTTATCCGCAAACTCAGGGCCCCGGGCGGCTGCCCCTGGGACCGGGAGCAGACGCCTCTCTCCTTAAGGGGCGATCTAATCGAAGAAACCTATGAGTGCGTTGAAGCTATCGATGAAAAAGACCCTTTCCATGTAAAGGAGGAGCTTGGGGATATCTTCCTCCTGGCTGTCATGATTTCCTATATGTACGAGGAAGAAGGGAAATTTTCCGTAGCCGGCGCTCTTGAGGGGATCTCCGAAAAACTCATCCGCAGGCATCCCCATGTGTTTGCAGGGCTCAGCGTAAAGGACAGCGCAGAGGTACTGGACAACTGGGCGAAAATTAAGGTTGAGCAGGAAGGCCGGAAGCCCAAAGATTCCATCCTTGATGAGGTAAGCCGCGGGCTCCCGCCGCTGGACAGGGCCTGGAAACTCCAGAAGAAAGCCGCCAAAGCGGGATTCGACTGGCCCAACCTGGAGGGGGTCATTTCCAAAATAACAGAGGAACTCAGGGAACTTGAGGACGCGATAGCGTCCAGCGGCGCCGGTACGCCTTCAGGCGCAGCGGAGGAAGAACTGGGGGACCTGCTTTTTTCGGCGGTGAACCTCTGCCGTTACCTTCATGTAGAACCATCCGTGGCCCTCCAGGGTACGAACATAAAATTTACCGAACGGTTCAAATACGTGGAAAAACGGATGAGAGAATCCGGCGCGGAGATGAAACAGGAAAATTTGGGCCTTATGGACAGATACTGGAACGAGGCAAAAAAGGCGGAACGCGGCAGCCCTGCTGTCCCTTATTCTTCCTGCTGACGGGTTTCCAGCAGCATGAGCTGTACAAAGAAGTTTACCTTCTTGTAATCATCAGCAAGGCGCTGGGTTATAGGCGTCTTTGATACCAGGACAAGTTCTTTCCAGTTCATGATGAGTTCGTAAGGCTTCTTCTGGCTGTCGTCTACCAGCATTTTAAGATGCTTCCCTACAATAATAAGGGACTGTACCGCGCGGTTAATGATGTTCAGGGCCTCTTCGTTTATGGTGGTGATGATGCTGTTGATGTAACGGGCCTGGCCCGGGTCCCGGTCAACCCGGAGCAAAGCGCCTCTGAGCCGGGGGCCGTTGCCGCCTTCTTCCGAAAGGCTTTCATCAAGCGCGGTGATTTCCGGGACCATCTCCATTACATCATGGTACCCGTCGGACATGGCACGGGAGGCTGAGTTGTTGGTCCACTGCCCGCGTACCAGCATGATGTCGCTGAGTTCCTGCATCTCTTTGATCATGAAATCCTGGATAAAAGAGATAAGGTGGTTCAGCGCCGGGGCATAGACGTAGCTCGCCAGATCCTTCTGGGTCAGTATTTTCCCCTTTTCTTTAGTGTAAAAAGAGAGGCGTACCGCGTCGGCGGAACCGAAAACGGCTTTTTCCAGGACAGCTATCTGGGTGTTCCGCTGGCTGTCGGCAATGTCCATAATCACCTGCCGTATCTCGGCGTTTTTATGATCCAGCCAAACCGAAGAAAGCTGTTCATTCGGCGCAGGCGCGGCTTTGGGCTCCCAAACGGGGTTTCCTGAAGCCAGGCGGACCATGAGTTCGAGTATCTTCGACTGCCTGAGGTCTTTCAGGTTCGAAAGGAGCCCGTTCCAGATTTCAAAAGGAATCAGGTCGGTCCCGCCTTTGCAGTATTTAAGGATCTCAAAGACAGTCTTCCAGTCGTCATGGCTCTCAAAGGAAGGGAGGACCGATATGAAACTGGCGATATCCGCCATGATGATGTCGGTACTGAGAGGGGAGAACTTAGGAGGGGAACTAAAATCCTTTTCAGCCAGGCCGGGATCAAATTTTTTGAGGAAACCGTAATAATTCCATGAAACGAACCGGTTTAGGACAGCGATGAGGTTATAGCACTTATCGGCGGCTGCGAGTTTGGGGCTGTCGAATCCGGCGGTAAGCGCCGCAAGGTCCTCCTCCAGTTGTTTGGAGACGCCGGTTCCGGCTGTTTTCCGCCGTTCCGCAACAGCTTCCGGGGTAAGGCGTTTAATGATGTCCATAACAGGCTTGTCCAGAAAGGACTCAAGGGTAACGTGCTTTATCCGGGAAACAGCAGCCGGATCTTTCAGAAAAAACCACGCGGGATACACAATTTTATAGATATTGTAAAAAAACTGGGCAAATGAAACGTCCGCCTCCCCCTGCCGTCCATGGCAGAATTTGGCGTATTTGTTCTGCTGAATCTCCCTGGCAATCTGTTTCAGGAGCACCTGCTTGTCATCGCCGCCATCGCCGTCGCCGGCGATAAAGGAGATGACTTTGTTCAGAATATCATCAGGCATACTTTTCCTCAATAAATAATGTAGTCTATCCTGCTCCATGTTTCAATTCCCAGCCGCCGCGGCCGGATAACTGCCCGGACTATCAGCGGGCCGGGATAGTTTCAAACTTCTCCTCAGGGTGTTCCCGGAAATACCCCTGCCAGGCCCGTTCCAGGCCGGCTAAGTCCGTTTCCCGGTTCAGAAGGGTCTTTACATAGTTCGCCCACTTGAGGTTGCCGCAGAAATAACCGAAAAAGCGCCGGGCCCGGCTCAAATAGAACTCCCGGGGCTGGTGCCGGGTCAGCAATTCCAGAAACCTGAGGCCTGTTTTTTCAAGGTCCGCAGGGAAGCGGGCGTTTGCAGGCGGCCCCCCTACCCCTGTTTGCCTGTCCTGTTCCCCGGCTTCCGCTTGGGCGCGGGCAAAAACCCAGGGCTGCCGCACCGCCAGGCGGCCTATCATCACCGGGCAGGCCCCGCCCGCTCCGCCTTGGGGGAGGGCCCGGCGCAGCATCTCCGCGGCAGAGGCTATGTCGCCGTTGCCGGCTACCGGTATGCCCAGTTCCCGCCTGAGTGCGGCGACATATTCCCACCGTGCGGTACGTTTGAACTTCTCTTTAGCAGTACGCGGGTGGAGGGTGATACGCTCGACGCCTTCAGCCTCAAGGCGGCGGCAAAAATCCAGAAGGTACTCAAAATTGTCTGCCAGGCCTGTGCGGAGTTTTACGGAAAGCCGGCGTTTGACCGCTTTTCTGACCAGGGCTATCATGGTTCCGGCCTTATCCAGGTCCGCCATCCAGCGGACGCCTGCGCCGGTGCGGGTAATAGCCGGTGCGGAACAGCCCATGTTGATATCTATTCCCAAGCAGTCCCGGTTGTCCAGGATGCCGGCGGCCCGGGCCAGGGCGACATCGTCGTGGCCTATAAGCTGGTAAACCACCTTTGCCGGGCATGGACCGGCGTCTGCATACCAGGTTTCAAAAGGACCGGCTGCGATAAAAGCGCCGGCGCTGATCATCTCGGTATAATACTCGCTGCAGCCTCCGAACTCCTCAATTAATTCCCTAAGGGGCCTGTGGCTCAGTTCAGCCATAGGCGCTAGCAAAAAAGGAAAGACCATGGTATGATTATCTAAATTTCTTGGAAAAAAAAACAGATATGGAGGCCCGGGATTACTTCTTGACACTTGACGAGTTTAGGGCTTTACCATAAAGTATAAGGAAGAGGAGCGTAGCCTATGATAGCAAAGAGTGATATGCCTAATATCAACGATAAGCCGCCCGAGGGCGCGAAGCCGGAGGGTGGGGCGTACCGGGTGCTTGTGGTTGACGATTCTATGTTTATCGCTAAACAGCTAGGCCAGATTTTTACTTCCGAAGGATTCGAGGTCGCGGGAACCGCGGCGGACGGAGCCCAGGGAGTGGAAAAATACAAGGAACTGTACCCCAATATCGATTTGGTTACCATGGATATTACTATGCCGGTCATGGACGGGGTTTCGGCGCTGGAAAAAATACTGGAATTTGACAAAGAAGCCTGTGTTATCATGGTAAGCGCCCTGGGTAAAGAGGATGTGGTCAAGAAATCCCTTCTCCTTGGGGCAAAAAGCTACATAGTCAAACCGCTGGATAGGAAGAAGGTACTGGAGCGGGTAGTTTCCGTCCTGAAACGTTAGAGCGGCAGTATTTTGTACCATTATTACTTCTCCAGATAAAGACCCGGAAAAGGGAATTGTATGAAAGCCCATGGTATTGCTGAAAATATCTATTGTATACATGCGGATATTCAGACGGCGGATCTTTTTGAAGGTATATGGCCCATTCCCCAGGGGGTTTCCCTCAATTCCTATGTGGTAAAAGGCAAAAAAACCGCCCTTATCGACCTTTTCCGCGACTGGTCCGGGGCTTCAAAGCAACTGGAAGAAGCTATGGCCTCTACCGGGACCGGCTTTGACCAGGTGGATTACCTTATTTTGAACCACCTGGAACCGGACCACACAGGCTGGCTCCGGGAATTCCGCCTGATAAACCCTAACGCCGAAATAATCGCCACTGCCAAGGGCATTAACCTGGTAAAAACCTTTTATAAAGAAGAAAAGGGCCTGCTGGCGGTTAAGGACGGGGATAAACTGGATCTAGGCGGCGTGGAGCTCGTTTTTTATGAAACCCCTAATATCCACTGGCCCGAAACCATGGTTACCTGGGAAGCCGCTTCGGGAACGCTCTTTTCCTGCGACGCCTTTGGCTCCTTCGGCGCTTTGGGGGACCGGGTTTTTGACGATGAATTTACCCCTGAACAGCACCGGTTTTTTGAAAAAGAAAGCCTCAGGTACTACGCCAATATCGTTTCGTCTTTTTCCGTTTTTGTGGAACGGGGGGTGAAAAAGCTTTCCGGCCTGGACATACGGTGCGTCGCCCCCAGCCACGGCATGGTATGGCGGAAAAATCCCGGGCTTATCATCGACCGTTATTTAAAATACGCTTCTTACAGCAAAGCTTCCGGGAACAGCCCCGGAGGGGAAAAGGAAATATCAGTTATCTGGGGTTCCATGTACGGCAATACCAAGGAAGGGCTGGACGCGGTAATCCGGGGCATAGAGGCCGAAGGGGTGCCTTACACCATACACCGGGTGCCTGACGAGGATGTTTCTTATGTGCTTGCGGACGCCTTTAAATCCGCCGCATTGGTACTGGCTATGCCTACTTATGAGTACGCCATGTTCCCCCCTATGGCCTATGTTCTGGACATATTCAGGCGCAAGCATGTTTTCGGGAAAACCGTACTCCGCATCGGTTCCTGGGGCTGGGTCGGAGGGGCCAAAAAGGAGTACGAAGCCGCCATCGAAGCCCTGGGCTGGGAAAGCGTCCCGTCTGTGGAGTGGGCCGGCGCCGCTGCGCATGAAGAACTCCTGGCGCTGGAACAGCGGGGCCGGGAACTGGCAATAGCGGTGAAGAGCCGGTAACCGCGCCGGTTTTTAGCCGCGCCGGTTTTTTGCAAAATCAGGCTTTTTGTGTATACTTAAACTATGAATCCTATCTGCCTGTATAACGGAACGGTGATGACCGGGTTTGCCGCCATGGAACGCTGCGCGGTGCTTATCGAAGACGGCATGGTGGCGGATGTATTTTCCCAAAAACGCTTTGATCAGAAGCATTTCAGCAGTGATACCAAAATAATCAATGTAGAAGAATCGTACATCGCTCCAGGGTTCATAGATACCCATATCCACGGCTTTGGAGGCTTCGGGACCGAAGACGCCTTTGGTTCCCTGGAACAGGGCGTTGATTCAGTCATCGAAATGTCCCGTATTCTAGCCCTATACGGGGTCTCATCCTTCAACCCCACGTTGTACCCCTCGGACAGCGAACGGCTCCTGAGGGCCGTAAAAGCCGTAACCGGGGCCATGGGCCGGGAATCAGGCGCCCGAATCATGGGGCTCCACCTGGAAGGCCCTTTTATTTCCCCTGAACGCCTGGGGGTCCAGCGGCCCGAAACAGTCAGGGCTGTGGATATCCCTTTCATGGAACAACTGTGGGAAGCCTCCGGGGGCCGTATCGTCAATATGACCGTGGCCCCGGAACTCAAAGGCATGAGGGAACTGGCCCTTTACTCCATTAAGCGGGGAATCATACTCCAGGCGGGCCATACGGACGCCAGATATGAAAACATGGTGGAGGGCATGCAGGCCGGGATACTCCATTCCACCCATCTGTTCAACGCCATGAGCAAGCTGGA
>JAISZE010000001.1 GCA_031269405.1 Treponema sp.
GGCATGGCGCCGATGTAGGTGCGGCGGTGGCCTTTGATCTCCGCCTCATCCCTCATGCCCCCTACGGAGAACCGGAAGAACTGCTTGCCCAGGGCCCGGGCAATGGACCTGCCCACAGAGGTCTTCCCCACCCCCGGGGGCCCCACGAGGCACACGATAGATCCCTTGGTGTCTCTCCTCAGCTTCCGCACCGCCAGGTATTCGACAATGCGGGTTTTCACGTCCTTGAGGCCGTAGTGATCCGCTTCAAGTATCTCCTGGGCCTTTTTAAGATCAAAGATCTCAGGTTCAGGATCTCCCCAGGGAAGGCTGGCGATAACGTCAAGGTAATTCCTGGTAACAACGAATTCCCCTGAATTAGGATCCATAAGGCTGAACTTTTCCAGTTCCTGATCCACTGTTTCCTTAATTTCCCCTTCAAATTTAAAGGCCTCAAGCTTTTCCTTAAAACGCTGGTATTCCGAACTCTTGGCGTCCGTAGTCATCCCCAGTTCGGTCTTGATAGCCTTGAGCTCCTCTTTGAGAAAATAATCCCGCTGGGACTTTTCGATCTTTTCGTTTATTTCTTTCTGTATTTTTTTCTGGATCCGCATGAGTTCCTGTTCTTTTTTGATGAAAATCAGAACCTGTTCCATACGCTTGCGGACATTCAGGATCTCCAGAATTTTCTGCTGCTCGGTTTTATCGATATTGAGGATACTGGCGATGAAATCGGCGATCTTACCGGGATGATCGATATTGATCATATTGAGGCGCATTTCTTCGGAAAAGAGGGGGTTGTTCTCGGAGATCTGCTTCATTTCGCTGATGAGCGCCCTGGTAAGGGCTTTAACCTCGCTGGTATCGTCTTCCTCGTCCTCAAGGTACTCCACTGCGCCGATAATGGGGTTCACCGGGTGAAGGGCCTTTTTGACTATGAACCGTTTAAGAGTAGATATGAAGATATTCACTCCCCCATCCGGCAGATTGATCTTTTTGACGATTTTGGCCGCAGTCCCCACTTTGTAGAGATCGGTTATAGAAGGGGATTCGTTTTCATTCTGAAGCATCACCAGGCCGATAAGCCCGTCCCCTGCTACCGCCCCGTCAATGACCTTAACATCCGCGGGGTTCCCTATCATAATAGGGGTAAAAATTCCCGGAAATATAGGCCGCCCCATAAGGGCTACCAGGGGGAGTTTATTGGGCAACAACTGATCTATAGGCACAACACTTTGTTCCGGCATACATCTAACCTTTAGTTTAAATATACTCAATTTTGCCGGGAAAAAGCAAAAAAATCGTGAATTTTCTCTTGACATTTGCGAACAAATTAGTATATCATCCCTATATACATACTAGGAAAATATCGGTTAGCCGGTTATTCCAATTTAAGGAGAAAGTAAAGATGGCAAAAGCAGAAAGAATCACCGATCTGATTGGGAACACCCCTATCGTGAAAATCAACAAAATCAACGAAGGCGGCGCTATTGTTTACGCGAAACTGGAGAGCTTTAACCCCCTCCATAGCGTCAAGGACCGGATCGCCCTGGCCCTTATTGAAACAGCGGAAAAAGACGGCCGTATCAAGAATGGGACGGTCCTCATCGAGCCTACCAGCGGCAATACCGGCATCGGCCTGGCCTATGTGGCGGCAGTCAAGGGTTACCGGATCATCCTCACTATGCCGGAAACCATGAGTATTGAGCGGCGGAAGCTCCTCAAGGCCCTGGGCGCGGAACTGGAACTTACCGAAGGGGCCAAAGGCATGAAAGGCGCCATCGCCAAGGCCGAGGAACTGGCGGCGTCCATCCCCAACTCCTTCATCCCCCAGCAGTTCAACAACCCCGCGAACCCGGCGATCCACGAAAAGACCACGGGCCCTGAGATCTGGAACGACACGGAGGGCAAAATCGACATCCTCATCGGCGGGGTGGGTACCGGGGGCACGATTACCGGGGCTGGAAAATACCTCAAATCCAAAAAATCTTCAATTAAAATCATCGCTGTGGAACCCGCGGCGTCCCCGGTCCTCTCAGGCGGCAGCCCCGGGCCCCATAAAATCCAGGGCATAGGCGCGGGCTTTGTGCCCCAGGTCTACGACAAGGACATTGTTGATGAAATCTATCAGACCGATGATGCCAAAGCCGGAACTACCGCCCGCCGGCTGGCCAAGGAAGAAGGCATCCTGGTAGGCATCTCCTCAGGCGCCGCCCTGGAAGCGGCCCTTACGGTCTCCAAACGTCCGGAAAACAAGGGCAGGGTCATCGTAACCGTCCTCCCGGACACCGGCGAACGCTATTTATCGACATGGTTATGGGACGAACAATAGGCTGATTGCAGGTCTGTGATCGCCTGAATTACAGTCAAAAACTGCCTGTGTCCAGGGCGGTAAAGGGCAGGGGCTGGCTGGCTGAGGAGCCTGCTCCTGCCTGTAACTGTAAGCCGAAAGAGCCGGTCAATTCCAGTCCGGCGCCCAGACAGGCGCGCCAGTGCGCCTCACACGCAAAAGGTGGAACAAGGGTCAGAATGACATCTTGACAAAAAGCGTAAAATTCATAAGGTTTAGAAGGGATCAGTTGCCCTATATGGCGATAAATTTTATCCCTGGAGTTTCTTAATGAAAAAAGTTTTTTCGCGCACCGCTCTGGCTGTAAGCGCCGCAGCGGTTGTGCTTGCCTTCGCGGGTTGTTCCCTCGACGATTCCGCCGGGCCGCAGGTTAAGGTTACGGTTACCGGGCTTTCTTTAGACAATATGAAGTACTTTTCCCTCAGCGTGTTCAAGGAGGCTGCTGATATAACATACAATAGTTCCTCTCAAACCAAGCTGAAAGGCGCTGTGGCCGAGGGAGTCGGCATGGGCAGTTCCAATTCGGTTACCCTTTCTCTCCCGGAAATCAAGAACGGAGACTATGTGCTGGTCCTGGGCGTTTCCAGTGATATGAAAGGCGGAAAGATGTACATAACCGGTACTGACATTCACGCCGGTAAAGTCCGCCTCAATTTCAGCAGCGGCGCTGCGTCTGTTTCTTTCAATGAATTCTTGAAAAATAGCGGCAACGGCTGGGAGGCTGATACACTGGCAGAGCAATTTGGTGGTTCATCCGGCAAATAACGGGGCGGTTTCAAATCACAAAAAATGGTAACCTAAGGCGACCCTGAGTTCGGGACCGCTGGTTACTCCGATCATCTTGGGGTTCCCGGTAAGGGAGGGTTCGGAAATATCGTACTTCTCTCTCAAAAAATCGATAGCGGCCTTTTCGTAGGCTGTCTTGAGCCTGAAACCGTAGAGCAGTTCCGCCCGGAGGTACAAGGGCGCACTGAGCGCAACATCAAGCCCTGCGCCTATATCAATATAAAAAGAATTCCACATAGAAAGGGTGTAATCCCCTGAGGGATTGAATTCCTCCACCCCCCCATCCTGGCGGTCATATTCGGAATCTCCCTTGGGCCGGCGTTTTTCCACCAGCGCCATCTGGTACTCAATTCCCGCCAGGGGATAGAGCAAAAAACCCTTGCCCATGCGGAAGGGGTATTTGCCCAGAAGGGTAAAGCCCAGGGTGAGTTCGGAACCGGTCCCTGCCAGCAGCACATCCGTCATGACGCCGCGTGATTTAGCCTTCATACTTTCCCTGTAGCTGTTGAAGCCCCGTACCAGATCCACGGAAAATTCCGCGTATGCGGCGTCGAAAAAGAGGTATCCTCCGGCATTAAACTGGTTTGATTGCTGTTTCATCGTCAGATTCGTATAGCCGAACCGGGGGGTGGTTTCATCAGCCTTCAGGGTATAGCGGGTGAATATGCCTCCCAATGTAAGGCCGCCCCCGGCGCTCAGGCGGAATTCCGGAAAGCCAAGGACGGAAAAAACGGGCCCCAGAACCAGCATAACAAACAAAGGTATCTTTTTCACTTTTTACTCCTAAGGTAAATATATACGGTTTAAGCGCCCCATGGTATCGAAGGGGAAAAAAGCGCAATGCCTACCATTCGGTAAAGGACCCGTCGTCGTTGTAGTACCGCGGGGAGTCCCAATCCCCAGGGCAGGCCATTTCCCTCACGTAGTCCTCGTCAACCTCTATGCCCAGGCCGGGTTTTTCCGGCAGGTCCAGGTGGCCGTCCTTTATCGTAAACGATTCCTTGAGGTAGCCTTCACCCAGGGAAACCTGTTCCTGGCAGAGGAAGTTGGGGATGGAACCGGCTATCTGGAGGCCCGCGGCCAGGGAGATAGGGCCCAGGGGGTTATGAGGGGCAATTTGGGCATAGTAGACCTCGGCCATAGCGGCGATTTTGCGGACTTC